>NZ_DICZ01000019.1:0-2760 GCF_002417895.1 Lactobacillus sp. UBA5813 | reverse complement strand
CTTAACTTAATGACATTGGATATTTTCTGAATCCTTTTTTCTTTAAATGAATAATTAATTCTTACGTTCTAAGCGTGAAATCCATGACATAAGCAAAGGCAAAATAATGAAACCAAAGATCATCATTTCAATTGCATACCAATTAATGCCGACAAACTGACCTTGCGTATTGATGATTCCGAATTGAGTCTTCCAATTATATTCAATCAATAAGAAGACAACCAAAGCGATTGATAAAACCGGCATTACAATATCAGTCAATACATTCTTATCAGCATCCAAAATGTTTTCTTTATCAATGCCCTTGCCACGATAAAAGCGAATTACAGCTAATGGAACAACGATAAAGCCTAAGAAGCGAACCATCGCACTCAAAGTAATCAAATTAACCATGTTGTATTGGAATGCCATTGGAATCAAGATTGCCAAGACAACCGAAATAAAGAAAGTTCTAATTGGGAAATTGTTCTTGGTTCTCTTAGTAAGAGCCTTTGACATCTGATTTTCACGAGCCATTGCTTCCAAAATTCTTGGGGCATTGAAACTAGATGCTACGTTAATTCCGAACATGGAAACAAGGGCACCAACCAAGATGACGTCACGCAAAATTTCATTCTTAAAAATTGCGGCGACGGCAACTACTTGTTTAGTTGTCATTAAAGCCTTTGGATCAAGCACCATTGCAACGGCAACTACACCAATATATACCAAAGCGATGACTAAAATTGCTAATGGAATAGCACGAGGCAAATTCTTTTCTGGGTCTTTCATATCTTCTGAACCAGAAGCAACTGATTCAAAACCAGTAAAGGCATAAAAGGCTGAAACAATCGCCATTACAAAACTGGTGGTGGTTAAAGTAGGAACAATTTTTTGACCATTTTGAGTAATTTGATCAACTTCATTCAAATGACTTGAAGCACCAGTTGAAATCAGCAATACAACCCCAGCAACGATAATTAAAATCAAGGCTGCCAGCTTACCGATCGTGGCCAAATTCATGACCCACTTAACTACTCTTTGACCAAATAAATTAATAATTGTGATCAAAGCCATCAAGACAATGAAGCCGATCGTAACCGTGCCAAAATCTTCTGAGTTGCCACCAAAAATTGAAATCGTGGAACTAACAACCCCAACAGCCATAACGCCCCAAGCTACACTAGCTGAGAAGTAGCGCAATACTCCCATATAAAAACCGATTTTATCGCCAAAGGCTGCTTTTGAATACGCATAAGCCGCACCAGATTTGGTTACATACTTAGCAGCGGCGGCGAAAGTAACAGCTAAAATTGCGGCAAAAATCGCTGCAATAAAGTAAGCAATTAAAGCTTTAGAACCAGCCTGTTGAACAACACTACCAGGAGTTAGGAAGATTCCTGATCCAATAATCGCATTAATGGCCAAGAAGACGATTGACCAAAAACCTAATTTATCGCTTTCTCTATTATTCATTTAAGTTTTCTCCCTTATTTTGCATTATCAATAACCCATCTGAACAAGTTATTCATAAATGAAACTTTAGTGTTCCGGTGCAGCATTTCTGGATGCCATTGAACGCCAATTACAGTTCCAGCCTTGTTTTCAATTCCTTCCGGAACTCCATCGGGAGCAGTAGCTGATTCAATTAAGTCAGGAGCCACTTCTTTAATAATTTGATGGTGGAAAGAATTAACTTGGAACTCTGTTTTGCCTAAAATCTCAGCAAGCTTGCTGCCTTGCATCACTTTCATCCCATGTGTTGGCAAGGATGGCGTATGACCCTGCATGTGTTTCAAAGTCTTTTGCTTACGGTAAGAAAGATCTTGATATAAGCTTCCGCCATGGGCAACATTGATAATTTGCGCACCACGACAAATGCCAAGAACCGGAATGCCTTTTTCTTCGGCAAATTTTAAGAGCAAACGATCAAAATGATCACGAGCTGGCCAAGTTGCACCAATCTTTTGCTCAGGTCCTTCACCATAACTATGAGGATCAACATCGTGTCCGCCTGATAAAATCAGTCCTTGGACATGGTCAAGTTGACTTTTGATCACTTCATCATTTTCAGTAAATGGAATAATGAAAGGAACTCCTCCGTTTTGAACAACGGAATCAACATAATCTTCATTCACATAGCTGCGGTGATAACCTGGAACAATGCCGCCGTTATCAATAATTACTGAACCTGAAATTCCAATAATTGGCTTTGTCATAATTTATCTCTTCCTTACTTTTAATACGTGAACTTATTATACAAAAGTAAGTAAAGTTTGTACAATACAATAACTCATTGCTTGTAGATAAGTTTTAGTTATCAAAAAAGTGACTATTAAAATAGTCACTTTCACTTATTGGGCTCTATAATTTTTCCTGTTGATATCTTATCTCTATGATAAGCTGTTAACAGGATTTTCTATTGCATTAAAAAAGGAGGACATAGTCCTCTTTACAATAAAAAATTCGTTCCAACAAACATTTTATTTGTATAAACAAAGGTATAACTATGTCCTCTTTAAATGATTATATTAAATTTGTTCTTGATATTGAAGACAACAACATTATTTTTAAAGATTATTTTTATAAAATTCCCGAAGCTGGTTCGAAATATAAAGTTTATGAAGCTGAGCTCATTCAACCAGCTTGCCCCTTCTGCGGCTCTGCTGATATTATTCACAACGGTCATCTTAAGACAAATATTCGCTACATTACTGCCAATGCAAGTACGCCTGTCGTAATTAGATTGTTCAAACAGGGAGTTAAATGCCGTGATTGCAG
>NZ_DICZ01000036.1:0-5335 GCF_002417895.1 Lactobacillus sp. UBA5813 | reverse complement strand
AAAAATAGTTGGCGTAAACGAGAAAACTATATCAGGGTGCCAAACAACGAATATTTCGTTTTAGGTGATAATCGAAAAGTTTCCAAAGATTCGAGATATTTTGGATTTGTACCAGCAGATGCCATTGTTGGCAAAGTTAAAGTTCCATTTTGGTGGTCAACAAGCCAAGCAGAAAAAGAGAATATCAATCAAGAGCATTATTAATTTCTATGAGTAATTAAATAGCTAATATAAAAAGCTGTTGAAAACAAATTAAAAAAGAGTGATAATGAAAGCGCATTAATAATGATGCATAAAAAACTAAAAGCCTTTATTTGCGAATCTCGCGAATAAAGGCTTCTCTTCTTTTTAGGAAATAATATGCATTTAATATTTCGACATGATAAAGAATATTTGCGTGGAAATATGAATTTACAAGAAAAATTTGCTTATATGAAAACAGGCAAGCCTTATAATGACCTTGATCCATTGTTAGAAAAGGCTCGTGAAGAGTCAACGAAAAAGACGGATGCGATAAACAATGAAAGCGATCCTCAAAAGAAAGAGCAACTTATACGTGAATTATTTGGATCAGCAGGTAAAAATCCGTTTGCCAATCCAAACTTCAGGTGTGAATTTGGTCAAAACATACATGTTGGTGATGACTTTTATGCTAATTATGATTGTACATTGTTAGATGATGCTCCTATCACAATTGGTGATCATGTCTTATTGGCACCAAAAGTTGGTCTTTTTACTAGCAACCATTTATTTGACCCAATTGAGCGTGAAAAGGAAGGATGTATCGCAAGGCCAATCGTTATTGGTAACCATGTTTAGCTTTGTGCTAATGTGATAGTCACTCCTGGAACTACAATTGGAGAAAACACAATAATAGGTGCCGGAAGTGTGGTAACTCATGACATTCCGGCAAATGTGATAGCAGCAGGAAATCCTTGTAGAGCCTTTTTATTATATTTCTTTCTCTTTATTCCAAATTTTGCTGATGATGTAAAGGATCACAAAAGTTAAAATTGCAGCAATCATTGGAATACGGTAGCTTGGTAAGATCAACAGCAAGATAATCATTGCTACGAAGAACAGTAAGATGATCCAATCCAAATATGGAAAACCGGGCATTTTAAAATCATTCAATTGATCTTCTGGCGTCTGCTTGCGGTAGGACATATGGGTTAAAACCATAAGACACCAAATGATTAAGAACATGCTAGTGGTAGTAGAAGAGATGAAATTGAAGGCTTGATCGCCGATTATCAAAGTAATTAATGGCGCCAAACCAATCAAAATTGCTGACAGAATTAAACCATTTTGCGGCAGCTGCCTGTGTGATAAGTGACCGAAAGTTTGATTCCATTTTCCTTTGCCATGGAAAGTTACTGAGAATAAGAGTCGTCCTGCACCGTATAAAATACTGTTTGTTGAAGAAATAGCAGCGGAAATAACTACGAAATTGATAATCGAACTGGCATTTCTAATCCCAGTGGCCCCAAGAGCTTGAACGAAGGGACTAGAATTAGTTGAAATTTTATTCCAAGGAATTGCCAACAGGATTGCCAAGATAGCCAAAACATAGAACAAAATAATTCTTACTGGCAATTGATTAATCGCATTTCTCAGAGTAACGCGTGGATTTTGAGTTTCTGCTGCCGTCAAACCGATTAATTCAACCCCGATAAAGCTGAAAATTACCATTTGAAAACCTTGCAAAAATCCTTTTCCGCCATGGGCAAAAAATCCACCGTTACTATCAAGATTAGAAAAAGCAACAGGACCAAAACTAGTTTTTCCACCGGATAATAAAAGCCAAAAAATCAAAAGCACGAAGGCTATGACGGTAATGATTTTGATAATAGCAAAGCTAAATTCCAAATTGCCAAATACTCTTGCTGAAATCAAATTGATTACTAATAAAACAGCAATCGTGATGAGTCCCGGAAGCCAGGGTTTTAAACTCGGAAGCCAATATTTAAAGTAAACTCCCAAAGCAGTGGTTTCGGCCATTCCTAAGGTGATCCAACTTATCCAGTATAAATAGCCGGTGATAAAGCCGATGTTTTTTCCTAAATATTTTTCAATGAAATCAATATAGGTATGCTTGCTTAAATCGGACATGATCAATTCGCCTAAAGCACGCATTAGAAAGAAAAGAAAAATACCGACAATAATATAAATCAAGATTACGCTAGGCCCGGCCCGGTGAATACTATCACCAACTCCTAAGAACAAGCCAGTACCAATTGTGCCACCCAGGGCAATCAACTGAATATGGGCGTTGCTAAGGGTTCGTTTATAGCCTACGTTAGTTTGCACATCATCGTTTTTCATTTAACCACTCCAATTATAATTATAAAACAATATAGTATTATTTTATCATCTCTGTTTTGTGATAGTAGTTTTCAATCATGATTTAAAAAAATCTAAAAAATATAAGTTTGTTAATCCACAAACAAAGATATTTAGTAAGCGCTTTCATGCTTAATTTCCTAAAATAGCCTTAAGATTGGCTTTGCTTGTGCATCCCTGAAAGTTGTGCTTTTAGCATTTACTTTTTTGGTGAAAGTGTTATAGTCAATATTGTAAATTAGTTCACAAAATAAGTAAATCTTAGAGGTAATTGTAAATGGCTAAGACACAACAAAAAGAGACAATGTCTGAAGAAGAAAAGAACACACAAATTTACGACATGGTTGATGACTTAGTAAAGAAATCACATGTTGCTTTGGATCAAATGGCCAACTTCACTCAAGAACAAGTTGATAAAATCTGTGAAGCAATTGCTACTGCCGGTGAACAAAATGCTTACCCATTAGCAAAAATGGCTGTAGAAGAAACTCATCGTGGTGTTCTTGAAGATAAAACCACCAAAAACATGTTTGCTAGTGAAAACATTTGGAACAGCTTACGTCACGAAAAGACTGTTGGCGTCATTGATGAAGATAAAGAACAAGGTTTGGTAAAGATTGCTGAACCTAAGGGTGTTGTAGCTGGTGTTACCCCTGTAACCAACCCAACTTCAACCGTTATCTTCAAAGCAATGCTTGCTTTAAAGACTAGAAACACAATTATCTTCGGCTTCCACCCACAAGCTCAAAAATGTTGTGTGGCAACTGGTAAAATCCTTCAAAAGGCTGCTGAAGCTGCAGGTGCACCAAAGAACGCAATTCAATGGATTGAAGAACCAAGTTTGCAAGCAACTACTGACTTGATGACTAACCCAGGAGTTCAAACTATTTTGGCTACTGGTGGTCCAGGCATGGTTAAGGCTGCTTACTCATCTGGCAAACCAGCTATCGGTGTTGGTCCTGGTAACGGTCCTTCATATATTGAAAAATCCGCTAATGTTGAACGTGCCGTTTACGATATCGTTTTATCAAAGACATTCGATAATGGTATGGTTTGTGCTTCTGAAAACTCAGTTGTTGTTGATACAGAAATCTACGACAGAGTTAAGGAAGAATTCAAGAAGTGGAACTGCTACTTCTTAAAAAAGGAAGAAATTAAGAAGTTTGAACAACACTTCATTGACCCAAGACGTGGTACTGTTGCAGGTCCTGTAGCTGGTAAGTCAGCTTATGAGATTGCTAAGCTTTGTGGTGTTGATGTTCCAAAAGACACTAAGGTTATCATCGCTGAATACCATGGTGTTGGTAGAGAATTCCCACTTTCAGCAGAAAAACTTTCACCAGTCTTCACTTTATATCGTGCTAAGAACCATGATGATGCCTTCAAGATTTGTACTGACCTTCTTAACTATGGTGGTCGTGGTCACACCGCTGGTCTTCACTCAAGTGATAAGAAGATCATTGATGAATTTGCAATGAAGATGGATGCTTGTCGTATCTTGGTTAACTCACCAGCTGCCTTAGGTGGTATCGGCGACCTTTACAACAACATGCTCCCATCATTGACTTTAGGTACTGGTTCATACGGTGCCAACACCTTCTCACACAACATCGGTGCTAGAGACCTCTTGAACATCAAGACAGTTGCTATGCGTCGTGACAACATGCAATGGATAAAAGTTCCAGCTAAGACCTACTTCGAACACAACGCTGCTAACTACTTACGTCACATGCCAAATGTAAACCGCTTCTTCATCGTTACTGATGAAGGTGTTGCAGATCAAGGCTTTGCTGATGAAATTACTGATATTATTTCTAAGCGTAGAGGTGCTAAGGAATACGAAGTATTCAAGGCTGTAACTCTTGATCCAAATACTGACGTAATTAAAGACGGTGTTCACAGAATGAACATCTTCAAGCCAGATGTTGTCATTGCCATCGGTGGTGGTTCAGTAATGGACGCAGCTAAGGCTATGCGTTTGTTCTACGAAAACCCAGACATGACTTTTGAAGAAGCTTACCAAAAGTTTTTGGATATCAGAAAAAGAGTAGTTCGCTTCCCAAAAATTAACGGCGTTCAACTTGTATGTATCCCAACTACTTCAGGTACTGGTTCAGAAGTTTCACCAATTGCCATTATCAGCGATGCTAAGAGTGGCATTAAGCACACCTTGTGTGACTACGCTTTAACTCCAGATGTATCAATCGTTGATGATCAATTTGTTCAAACTTTGCCAAAACGCTTGATTGCATGGTCCGGCTTCGAAGCATTGGGTCACGCAATTGAAAGCTATGTTTCAACTATGGCTACTGACTTCACTCGTGGCTGGTCATTAGAAGCTATCAAGATCATCTTTGGCAACTTGAAGGCTTCATACGATGGCGACTTGGATGCACGTAAGAGAATGCACGATGCCGCAACTATTGCTGGTATGGCTTACTCAAACGCCTTCCTTGGTTTGGAACACTCAATTGCCCACACAGTTGGTTCAACCTTTGACATTCCAAGTGGTGTAAGTGACGCAATTGTATTGCCACAAGTAATTCGCTTCAATGCAAAGCGCCCTGAAAAGCTTGCTATGTTGCCTCATTACTCAGTTTACCGTGCTGAAAAAGACTATGCTGATATTGCTAGAGCTCTTGGCTTAACTGGTACAACTGATCACGAATTAGTTGAAAAATTGGTAGACAAGATCATCGAATTAGCTCACTCAGTTGACATTAAGTTGGCCTTCAAGGGTTACGGCGTTGACAAGAAGCAATTCGAAGACAAGGTTGATGAATTGGCTGTTAAGGCTTACGGTGATCAAAACACTGTTACTAACCCAGTTGCACCACTGATCAACCAAATCATTGACTTGATGAAGGATTGTTACGACGGTAAGGGAATTTCTAATAAGTAAAATCGCGTAATACTTAATAAATACCTGAATTCCAATTCTGAAGTTTAAAAAACTTATTTAAAAAGAAATGGCTCTTTGTCAAATCCTGTT
>NZ_DICZ01000040.1:0-14481 GCF_002417895.1 Lactobacillus sp. UBA5813 | reverse complement strand
CTAACTTTTAGGTCTCATTTCATTCTTTTCCTAAGAATGCTGGAGTTTTTTTACTTATGATACGGACTGCCACTATTAATCATAAAAGCCCGATAAATCTGCTCAATCAGCACAACGCGCATAAGCTGATGCGGCATGGTCAACTTGCCAAAACTAATCAAATCATCCCCACGCTTATTCACAGCTTCACTCGTACCTAAACTGCCGCCGATCACAAACGTAATATCCGAATGACTATACGTGCCTAAATCCGCAATCTCCTTCGCAAATTCCTCGCTGCTGCGCTGTTTTCCCTTAATCGCAGTCACATAAACATACTCCTTATCCTTAATCTTGCTAAGAATTCGCTGACCTTCAATTTTCTTAACTTGCTCATCTTGTGCATCACTAAGCTTCTCCGGAGTCTTTTCATCCGGCACCTGCACAATCTTCACCTTGGCAAAACGGCTAAGGCGCTTTTCATACTCAGCAATCGCATCTTTAAAGTATTTTTCTTTTAATTTTCCAACACAAACTATCTTGATATTCATAATATCTTATTTTATCCCCTAATCTACAATGTTTCCACCGTAGTTTTCCACACCTGTGTAAAAGCATAACCTACATTTTGTGGTCCCTAATCTATTTTCGCCAACAACTTGTGGTTCAAAACTTTCTTCAATTTTTTTTAAAATAATTTCCCACATCAGCCCCTGCGAAAAACTTCTTTCACAAACTTTATGCGTGAAAAGCCTATTCTTATGCTATGAACGGATGTTTTAACAATATTTTGTTCACTAATACTTACACACAATTCACAACTTATCCACAGTTATTAACAAGTCATTATACCCTACTTATCCACAATCCACAGTTTTATCCACAGTTATCAACAGCTTATAAAATTTTCGAAAACTTGACAAGTTTATTTTCCGAACTTTATCTTGTTACACAAATTTAAAGTTAAGAAAAAAGGCGATATAATCGTGAAACACGCATTACATCGCCTTTTTTATTTTTGATTATGGAATATTCTACTTGTTAATTACTTTCAAGAGTAACTTTTAAGTTTTGTGTCTTACCATTTCTATTAACGGTTACGGTCACAGTATCACCGACTTTGTGATTATACAAAATGGTGTGTAACGATGCGACATCAGTTACTGTCTTACCGTCAACTTTGGTAATAACATCCTTAGCCTTCATACCAGCCCTTGAAGCTGAACTATTCTTAGTTACAGATGCAACATAGATACCACTCTTCAAAGTTGATTGAATGCCCAAACGGCTTCTGTAACTTTCAGGAATACCACTCAAAGCTACAACCTTAACTCCAAGTTGTGGACGGGTAATCTTACCATTCTTCACTAATTGGTTAACAATCGTTACAACCTCATTAGATGGAATAGCGAAGCCCATCCCTTCAACAGAAGTACCATCACTTGATTCTGCCAGCTTCATTGAGTTGATCCCGATTACTTGACCAGCAGAGTTAACCAATGGACCACCAGAGTTACCTGGGTTAATGGCTGCATCGGTTTGAATTACAGTTTGTTGGTAAGCTGAAGAAGTAGTAATCGTTCTGCTTGGAGCTGAAATAATCCCTTGCGTTACCGTAGAAGCATATTCACTACCAAGTGGTGAACCAATCGCAATTACTGTTTGACCAGCTTGCAAGCTCTTAGAATCGCCAAATGAAGCAGTTTGCGTTACATACTTAGAGTCGATTGAAAGAACGGCCAAGTCAGTTGTTGAATCTTTACCAACAATCTTGGCACTAACGGTTTTACCATTAGCAAGCATTACTTGAACAGCATCAGCGCCAGAAACAACGTGGTTGTTGGTTACGATGTAGCCTTTACCGTTTGATTTCATATAAACAACACCGGAACCTTCACTGTAAGTTTCAAGCTTGCCGCTGCCAGATGAAGAGCTGTCGCTATCACTGCTGCCACCAAAAATGCTTTCAATGCTGGAACTGCTTGATGAAGATTCCCGCTTTAAGTTAATTACTGAAACAACAGCGCCCTTAACTTGATTGTAAGCGCTGGTCATTGTGCCGCTAGTTTTTGCACTAGTCTTAGAGACCTTGGAACTGCTTGAAGAAATGCTGGTTTGAGCGGTATTGTTGTTGCCAACCTGTGCATTATTAATAGCATCAAGTGCTGTGTAAGAAACACCACCACCGATTAAACCGGCTACGACACCAACGATGGCTGTTTTGACTAAGACATTGTTTTTCTTTTTTGGTCTGTTAGTGTTTAGGTTTTGATTATTATTTTGTTGATTTTCCATACACATTACTCTCTTTCTTGTTTTTCTTTTAATATAAATATACTGCTCAAATTTGAAAAATATATGAATATTGTTTTCAAAAAGGCTAAATTTTTACTAAACTAGTTGGCTTCTGCGGATCAGTATCGATGATTTTTACATCTGAATCCAGATTGGCATCCCCCTGCACCAGCATCTCTTCCGCAGTATCATGCGCCAAATATTCAGTATTATTATGCTGGCTGCGATGCGCTAAAAAGATATGCTTGGTCTTCGGCGTGACCACATCTAGCAGTGCCTGCCCTGCCTCATCATTTGACAAGTGACCTGCATCAGACAGAATGCGCTGCTTTAATGGCCAAGAATAAGGTCCATTGCGCAGCATCATGACTAGTTGCAAAAGCTGTCACGTCTAAATCGCCAAAAGTTTTTGTCTGTCCTGGTTCAATCGTACTGATCTGTTCGACCAGCAATTTGCTAATTTTATTGGTATCCAGCAAATAATTCCAGGTGCCGGTATTGGCAAAAGCATCGATCTTAGGATAGCGCCGCATCAAGCCGCCTAATCCACTGCTATGATCACTATGATCGTGACTCAAAAAGGCCATGTCGATTTCATTGATATCCACACCAACTTCAGCCAGCAAAATTTTATGCTGCCTGGTCGTCAGCAAGCTGACATTACCAGTTGAGCCGCTGGCTAAAACAGAAACTTGCACTTATCCTTCAGCCTCCATTAGTTATATGTTGTATTAGTTTGAATCATCTGTGCCGTAAATGCGTTTACCCGCTTCAAAGTTACATTCTTGGTCGTCTTGTTTTCAACCCAGACCAGCCAAGTTGGAAGCAAAATAGTGCTGCCACGCACCTCGGTTAACTTAGAATAACCCAGGCTAACTTTCATAACTCGTGAGTTATTTGCCAATTCACGGTCAGTATACATTGCACGAACCGCATGCCAGGGTGAAATAGTAGACTGCTGTTCACGTACTGCAACTACTGGGCCCAAGTAGCTTAAAGTATAGTTTTCAATCGTCTTGGACTTAATATTGATCGTTAGCTGTGCCCCACTATCATAAATGTCGCCATATTCTGACGTTTGAACGAAAGTATAGTTGTTGCTGCCGGACATGCTTGCTTCATAGCGATATTGCTTGCCATAAGGAACATTGCGCGAATCATTTTTAAACTTATTCAGTTCCGCCAAAATCTGCTTTTTGCTGCCGCTGATTCTGACGATATTCTTAGGCGTGGCCATTAATTTGTTATCAGTTTTTGAATAGCTGGCGTTTACCTGAATCAAAGAGGTCAATTTGCTAGTCAAATAATCTGACTTTTTAACTGCTAAATAATAGCCTGAAGCCTGACTTGTCGAAAGCTTAGATGGCAAATCGATTCCATCTGCCCGCATCTCAGAACGGATACTATTATTAGTTGAACCAGTAGTAGAATCTGACAAACTAACATGTGACCGCAGAATTTCAACGCCTAAATATATATCGATCAACAAGAAAACAATTAAAAACAACCATTCGATTCGTTTATGATCCATTTTTAATTAGCCTCGCTTTCTTGGGAATTGATTGTTCTGCGATATGCCGTCAAATCCTGCTTCATCCATTCATCAACCGACTTCCATTCGCCATAGGCTTTCACATAATAGGTCGGGACAAGATTTACCAAATTATCGCGCGTACTGTCTTTTTGAACTTGTGAACCGACGACAATATCATCGATTTCTGATTCGTCTAAGCCATTTGCTTTCAACTTAGCAACCACTTCACTTGTTGGTGCAAGCGTTGTTGTTTGCCCATCAAATGGAATTGGAATCTGCAGGTTGATGCTGTTAAAGGCAACAGAAATTGAATCCGTTGAAAATGTCGTGGTAACTTGCACGTCATGTTTGTTTAAAAAGACTGGCGTACCTTCAACATAGTTGGTATAGCGAATACTGCTTGCATCAGCGTCAAAGAAACGCAAGTCCTGTTCAGTTAACCCGATCAGGTGAACATAGTAAATACTATCTAACAACCGGCTGGTATTAGTAACATACTGATTCTTTTCATAGTGCGTGTACAAATAATCGTCGCTGTTTGACTTGCTTTTTGGCACGCGCAATCTCGTTGAATAATTCAATGAATAAGCTGTCCAGCCCTTTTTGCTTGTCCGCGTTGAAACTCCGGAAGTTCCTAGCAAACGAGCTACAAAGTATGAGTCTGCTTGCTTATTAGTCAGATAGCTGTATACCCGCCACTTTTCAGTTTTAGTGTAGTAGACGGTATAGCCCAGCTTGGTTTTAACGAATTTAATCGGAGTCTTGTATTGCGCGTTTTGAGCATATTTACGTAAACGCGTAAAATCGCCCTTCTTGATTTTTACACGGTAAATTCGATAGTTCTTATCATTGCCGACATAGATTTCACGATTGTTGCCGGCGGTAGAAATAAAAATTCGATTTAACTGCCGATTGTCCTTTTTAGAAGTTCCTGTTGCAAAAACACTGAAAGTAATCTTATCAGGGTATGTCAGTTGCAAATAATCTTGGTTAGCCAGCATTTTTTCATATTGACTTTGAGAAGAAGAAATCAGCTTAATGCTTGTCACCTTGAGTTTTTGCAAATCCTTTGAAAATTCAAAGGAAAGGTTGTTCTTAGAATCGTACAGCCGATATAATTGACCATTCCGATAGCCATAAGAATTAGTAGGAATGCACAAATCATACAGCGACTTGGTACTGCGCGTCTTGAGCTGTTGCTTAGATGAACTGTCTGCTTGATTGATCTGACTAAAACGCTGATCGTTAGTCATGATAAAAATCCAAAGTACGATTGACAGGATAATAGCTCCCGCTGTTACCAGCAATAGCAGCCAGTCAGTAAATTTTGATTTAAACTTCATCCCAGTCATCCTCCTCACTCATTGGTTCGTATGGTAAGGAAATATAGAAGGTTGAGCCGTTGACTTCACTACTGTCGGCCCAAATCTTACCATGGTGGGCTTCCACAATTTCTTTAGCAATAGCCAAGCCTAAACCGGTACCACCTTGAGCCCGTGATCTTGCCTTGTCGACACGGTAAAAACGGTCGAAGATTTTGCCCAGATCTTTTCTTGGAATACCCAAGCCTTGGTCGGAAATGCTCAAAATAACGTGGTTTTGATTTTGAACTAAGCGAACGGTAATTACGCCACCATCAGGTGAATATTTAATCGCATTATTCATAATATTATCGATTACTTGTATCATCTTATCAGTGTCAATTTCAACCCATAAGGCTTGATTGCCAAGTTCACGCTTAATAGTGTATTTCTTCTTTTTATCGGTATTCTTATCGGTTTTAACAATCATATCGAAACGGTTAAGAATATGCGATACAAAATCGTTCAAGTTGACCCACTCTAGATCCATCTTAGAAACGCCACGGTCCATTCTGGACAAGCTCAACAGGTCATTAATCATACGGATCATTCGTTCAGTTTCTTCTTGAGTAACCTGAAGGAATTGCGGTGCAATCGTTGGATCTTTCCATGCACCTTCGTTTAAGGCTTCAATATAGGCCCGCAAACTAGTCAAAGGCGTTCTTAACTCATGAGAAACGTTGGAAACAAACTGCTTTTGCGAGTTTTCATTCTTTTGCTGCTCAGTAACATCGTGCAAAACGCAAACGCTACCTGAAACAAAGCCGGTTACCCGCTTAATCAGCGAGAAGCTAGCGTGCAAAATCATTTCATCCCGCGTACCACTATTGACAGTGACAGCAATTTCTTTTTGGTTAGCAATCAGGTCTTGGACTGATTCATTCAACCCCAATACCTTGTTAATCGGTTCGCCAATGACGTCTTTTTCTTTAACATTTAAAAAGCTCAACGCCATTTGGTTAACAACATTAACATTGCCATGCCGGTCAGCCGCAAGCACTCCGTCGGTCATGTGCGACAGAACGCTATCCAGCCGCCTTCGTTCACTGTCGGACTCTTCCTGTGATCGTTCAATTCTGATTGATAAAGTGTTAAAAGCCTTGCCTAATTGCCCCAATTCATCATCAGAATAGATCTTTACCTGGTTTGAATAATCACCATTGGCAATATTCAATGCTTGCTGCTGCATTTCTTCAATCGGCCGCGTAATCGCACGCGAAATAACCAGTGATAAAATCGCTCCCAAAAGGGCCGCAATCAATGATGCAGCCAAGAAGGCCAATGAGGTGTTGCGCAAATCATCGAATACTCCTTGCATGCTGGCCCGCACATAAATCGCACCAACACTGTTGGTTGAACTAGTGCCACTGGTCAATGGTGAAATTTGCACCATATAGTTTCCCTTATCGTCAATTACTTTAGTGACCTTGCGACCAGTAGAAGTAACTTGCTTAACATCATTATTGTTGACTCTTTGTCCAATCCGACTTTTATCATTCAAGTTGGAAACAGCCCGAATAATATCCTTATTATCTACAACAATAATTTCACTAATATCAGAATTGGTGTCGTAATCATTGATAATTCGATTCAGACGATCGTCAGTATTTTTGCCATAATGTGCCAATTGGCTGGCCAATTGATTGGTGACGATCGGTGGAATTTGAATTGTCTCTTGAAAACTTTTAATACTGCTTTGTTCAAGTTGTCTAGTAAAGTACGCTCCAATTACTTCAATTGTAGCTAGCAGCATTAGCATAAACACTACCGCCAGCTTGGTATTGATCGAATTGAAAGTATGCTTTAGTACTTTTCTTATTTTTTTCATTCTCTTCCAAAATTCACAATATAAAAAGAAAGCCACACACTTTCGCAGTCCTGTGGCTTTCTAAATTATTCTTCGGTTGGCTGCTTTACGTAGTATCCAACGCCGCGACGAGTAATCAAAATTTGTGGTTGAATTGGATTGTCTTCAATCTTTTCTCTTAACCGGTGAACAGTTACATCAACGGTCCGAACATCCCCAAAGTAGTCATAACCCCAAACTGTTTGCAATAAGTGCTCACGAGTCATAACTTGTCCCATATGTTGAGCTAAATAATATATCAGTTCAAACTCACGGTGAGTAAGTTCGATCTTTTTGCCATTCTTCTCAACAATATAGGCATCTGGCATAATGACCAAGTTACCGATCTTAATGTTTTTATCGGCTTCCTCTTGGGTTGCAGCTTCTGCTTTTTTAACAATATCACGACGGCGCAAGTTTGCCTTTACCCGTGCAACTAATTCACGGTTAGAAAAAGGCTTGGTTACGTAGTCATCAGCACCCATTTCAAGTCCTAAAACTTTATCAATTTCAGTATCTTTAGCTGTTACCATGATGATGGGCATATCGTGAGTTTGCCGTACTTCACGTGCAACTTCGAGTCCATCTTTTTTAGGTAACATTAAGTCCAAGATCATCAGGTCTGGATCATATTCGTCAACTTTTTGAACAGCCTCTTCACCATCATAGGCAGTGTCGACGTCGAAGCCTTCTTTGGTTAAATTGAATTTGATAATATCAGAGATAGGCTTCTCATCATCGACGACGAGAATTTTCTTTGGCATCGAGAATGCCTCCTTTGCTTCATATATTATACTGGTTTTTGCTTTTTTAGCCAAAAATATACAAAAAATTCTGAAAATCACTTGATTTTGCTCACATTAAATTGCATAATAATTGTTGTCGGTTATGGCATGGGTGGTTAGCTCAGCTGGCAGAGCAACGGACTCTTAATCCGTGGGTCGAGGGTTCGATCCCCTCACCACCCACTATTTTAAAGCATCGCTTCGGCGGTGCTTCTTTTTGTTGTTTATTTTTAAATTTTCTTAGTTTTCGTCTTTTTGATAGCTTTTAGTAACCGAATCCTGGTAAAATATAGCTAAGATTTAAATAGGGAGGCGTTCTTATGAACAACGAAAACGTATTTTTTAACCCTGGCGATGCAATTTCTTCATCACACGATTACAAGGAAGCTCGCCGCAGCGCTCAAATTATTAAGGCAAATAAACCAACAGCTGGACAAATTATTATTGCTAAGAGTGCCAAGAACGGTACCTACGCAATTTACCTTGCCGAAAATGCCCTCGATGAAAAACATGGTGAGCCATACAAAATTACTGATAAACTTTAAATAATGGTCGCTTAACGGCGGCTTTTATTTTTTGCTTTTTTCTAAAAAAAGACTTGCCAAAAGAATGAATCATTGTTAGTATTATTAACTGTCAGCGATGACATGGGTGGTTAGCTCAGCTGGCAGAGCAACGGACTCTTAATCCGTGGGTCGAGGGTTCGATCCCCTCACCACCCACCAAATATGGAAATGTCACTGCAAGTAGTCGGTGCTTTTTTATATCTAAATTAAGGACAGGACACAGTGTGTTCTGTCCTTTTTTCTTCCTATCTGTTTTCATGATAGAATTAAACTAATAATTTTTTAAGGAGGCTTGAGCATGAAAACTTACTATTATGAGAAAACAACTGATGATGTAGTTAATTCTGCTCAGAAAGATTTTTCTTTGCCAGATGATTATGCGATTTTTCCCACCTCCTTATCAGGTCGCATCTGGAATAAAATAATTCGTGCGCTAGCCTGCGGCTTTGGTTTTATTTATTCGCGCTTGTTTTTGCATACTCATATTGTGGGCAAAGATAAGCTAAAAAAAGCTGCTGATCAGGGATATTTCGTTTATGGCAATCACACGCAGCCAATGGGTGATGTTTTTACGCCTTTGACGGTTGTTTCTTGTCAAAAAATGTACGCAATCGCTGACCAAGCTAACTGGGGCATCCCCTTCATCGGCAAATATTTGGTTCGCTATGGTGGTCTGCCTGTTGGTAAAGATATCAAGCAATCGATTAAGCTGCTTAAGGCTGTTAAAAAAGTGATCAGGCAAAAGAATGGCGTTGTACTCATTTATCCTGAAGCTCACGTTTGGCCTTATTACACTCGGATTCGCCCTTTCACTGATACCAGCATGCATTTTCCAGTTGCTTTAAATGCTCCTAGCTTTACGTGGACAAGCACTTATACCCGATCTAAATTCTTTAAGCGACCAAAAATTACCGTCTATATTGATGGACCCTTTTACCCGGATAAGAATCTAAACAAGAAACAGGCCCAGGCTAAACTTCACGAGCAGATTTGGAAGAGCTTAGTTAGTCGTGCTAAACTAAGCAATTATAACTACTATCACTATCAGAAAAAATAAATGGGAGAACAATGAACATTCTTTTTTGCGGAGATCAGCATGCCGAAGATGGTGTCCTCATCTCTACTCTTTCTTTATTGAAAAACACAAACGAAGAGCTGCACCTCTATGTTCTTACAATGGAGCTGCCTGGCAAGCAATATCAACCTTTTTCTAAGCATGCGGCTGATTTTATTCGCTCTTTATTGGTCGAAAAAAATAAAAACAACACGTTAGAACTAATCGACTGTTCTCGGCTTTTTGTTAAACAGCCCCCAACAGCTAATATGGGAACCCGTTTTACTCCTTACGCAATGCTCAGATTGTTCGCTGACCAATTGCCTCAAATTCCGGACCGTGTCTTATATTTGGATGATGACATTATTATTCGCAAGGATATTTCTGCTTTTTACCATCAAGATTTAGGACACATGGAATTAGTTGGCGTACTAGATTATTGGGGTCGCTTCTTTTTCCACAATTGGAAAAGCAAGCGCGTCTTTGACTATATGAATTCCGGCGTTCTTTTATTCAATATGCCTGAAATTAAGCGAACGAAGCTATTTGCAAAAGTTCGTCACATGATGCAAGTGAAAAAGATGTTACTGCCTGACCAATCAGCAATCAATAAGCTGGCTGTCAGAAAGCGCATCGCACCGCGCAAATATAATGAGCAGTACCATTTGCGGCCAGATACCATGATTCAGCATTTTACGACCAGTTTTCGCTTTAAACCATACTTCCACACGTTAACAGTTAAGCCCTGGGACGTAGAACGCGTTCATAGCGTATTACATTTACATGAATACGATGATCTGTTAGAACAATATTTAAATTTAAAAAACAAGCTATCATAGTAAAGGAGATTCTAATGACAATTCCTGTCTTTTACAGCATCAGCGATGATTTTACGAAATATGCCGCTGTTTCACTTTATTCCTTAATTAAAAAAGCAAATCCAAACACTGACTATACCGTTTATTTTTTAAACCAAGATTTGTCTGATAAGCATAAAAGCGATCTAATGGCGATGGCAACTGAAAATGTGCACGTTAAGTTTTTCCACATCAATGATGAACTCGTTGCCCCAATTAAAAACCGAAAAGAAAATTTTTTGCGGGCCGACTTTTTCACACTGTCCATCTTCTACCGTCTCTTTATTCCGGAATTATTCCCGCAATATGACAAGGCGATCTATATTGACAGCGATACAGTACTAAATGATGATATTGCCACGCTTTATCAAACCGATTTAGGCAATAATTTATTCGGTGCCTGCACGGATTCATCAATTCAGTTTGTCGAAAAAATGCTTTTCTATATTAAAGATGTTTTGGATCTTGATTCTAAGAAATACATTAATTCCGGCATGTTGGTAATGAACTGTAAGTCCTTCCGCGACAAGCATTTCATCGATCACTTCATGGACTTATTGACCAAGTACCATTTCGACTGCATTGCACCTGACCAGGATTATTTAAATGAATTAGGCGAAAACAGTATTTTGCACCTTGATCCTCGTTGGGACGCAATGCCGAATGAAAATACACCTGAAATAAAAGATCCAGGTTTAATTCACTACAATTTATTCTTTAAGCCTTGGCACTTTACCAATGTTCAATATGAGAAATATTTCTGGGAAAACGCTCGACAAACAAAGTTCTATTCTGAATTGAAGCAAGAATTGGATAATTATACTGACCAAGAGCGTGAGCAGGATCGCAATAAGTTAAACCATATGCTTGAAAAAGCCGATGTAACTGCCCGTGATCCCCACAATTGGGCTCAGATTAAGAAACAAGGTTCGGTGGCATTATGATTATTGGAGATAATCGCGAACAAGTAATTAAGAATATTCGGACCGCTGCTAATAAGCGAGATTTCACAGCCAAGGTTGAAATCGGTGATCCGGTGATGAGCTTGGACGAACGCTTGAAGTTAGTTAATAACTTTTGGCAACATCAGAATAATATTTACAGCAAGCTAAACAACGGAATTGGACATTTAATGCTCAATGTTTTGGCCAAAACCATTACCAGCACTACTGAAGTCGTTGGAACTGAAAATTTGCGTGACTTGCCTCGTGGCGGTGCAATCATCACTTCTAATCACTTCAATCAGCTCGATGCATTAACTATTAAAACTTTGGCCAATAAGGAACATCATAAGCTTTCCATCGTAATTGAAGATACTAATTTGATGCTTCCTGGGATTCTCAGATATTTGATGAATTATATTGGAACGATTCCTTTAGTTAACAGTCCTAATTATATTGGCAACGACTTCATCAAGCATTTGCATCATGCCCTAGATAAAGATAATTGGGTCCTTATTTACCCTGAACAAGAGATGTGGTGGAATTACCGCAAGCCGAGAAAACTCCAGCGAGGGGCCTATTATTTTGCAGCTAAGCAAAATGTCCCAGTTATCTCTACTTTCGTTGAAATTCAACCTTTATCTAAATTGGAAAAGAAAGATCCTAATTTTTATCAAACTAAATATATCGTGCACGTTTTGCCAGTAATTTATCCGGACGTAAAATTGAGTTTACAAGCTCGTTCAGAAAAGATGAAGCAGCAAGACTATCAGCAAAAAGTTGCGGCCTATGAAAAAATATATGGTAAAAAATTAGACTATGACTTCACATCCTGGGATATCGCGGGTTGGCGCGGTAAACTTTAAAAAAGATTGAATTTATTATATATTCAATCTTTTTTTATTTGCAGTAGATATATTTTCTTTTATAATTAACGTGGAGAGGGAATGAATATATTGTGAGGGGTGTCCACCATGAATTTGCGTCAATTGTACTACTTTAAAGAATTAGTCGAACAAAAACAATTCCTTAAAGCTGCAAGAAATTTAAACATATCACAGCCTAGTTTATCTAATTCCTTAAAATCGCTAGAAACGGAGTTAGGTTGCCAATTGGTCAACCGTAGCGGTGGTAAGGTATTTTTAACAGAATACGGCAAGATTTTTTATAAAACCGCAATTGAATCTGTTTCTTCTATTGAAGATGCTAAGCTCGAAATCGAACGCCAAAAGTTGCGCGAAAAGAATATTGTAGAAATTGCAAGTATCCCAACATCCTTTAATACTTTTTTACTGTCCACCATCAAGGAATATCAAAAAGAAAGCAGTACGCAAGCTAGATTTTTCTTTGATGATGCTCTTTCACCTGAAATTTGCGAAGGTCTTCGCTCAGGTAAATACGACTTGGGTATTTGTTCAAAAGATGAAAATTATTCCGATTTAACTTTTCTACCGCTTTACAATGAGGAGCTTGTTTTAATCACTAAGAAAAATAATGAATTAGCTCAAAAAGACAAAGTCAGTTTGAAAGATTTAGATAATGAAGATATTTACACATATTCGACTAAATCGACTTTAGGTAAGAACATTACTACGGCAATTACCGCTAAAAACAAAAATATAAAAATTCACAATTTTGCTAAGGATGAGCTAAGCTTGGCCAGTTCAGTAATTGCAAATGACCTTAAGGCTTTAATTGTTAAAAGCGTCTTCTTAGATCATTTTGATCTTAAACAAATTCAAGTGGATCTGCCACGTAATACAAGACAAGTTTACTTAGCTTATAATAAGCAAAATATAAAGAACCAAGAAGTCAAAAATCTAATTAATTATCTGAAAAACAAAAAGGGATCTAAATAGATCCCTTTTTTACTACTTTGCTTTTTCTTGAATTTTGAAAACGATCGTACCGATGATTAAACCAACAATCATTGGAATGAACCACGATAATCCTTCGTTAGCTAGTGGCAGCATATTTCTAACATGCGCGATCGCAAGCCCAAAACTGCTTTTACTTACAACGGCTGGCATATTAACAATCATATCCATAATTGCCGGAACCAAAGTAAATAGAACACTGATTACATAAACCGTTCGATTCATTTTAAAGAAATGCGTAAATACGGCAAAAATAATTAAAATGATGGAAATTGGATACAGCAGCATTAAAATGCAGGCTGTGACCAGGAAACGATCGTCTCAAGGCCAACATTGGCGAATAAGAAGGCACTGATGCTAGTAATAGCCAACCAACCATGATAACTAATTTTAGAAAAATGTTTATGAAAGTCTTGCGCAAAAGCAGCAACTAGACCAACTGAAGTCGTAATACAAGTTAAAACGATTAACGCTGCTAGAATTGCTTGACCAATTTTACCGGCATAGCTTTGAACAATTTGAGAAAATGCGGTGCCTCCGTCAGCTGAAACAGCAAATCTGCCAAGAGACATTGCACCAATCGCAATGCTTTTATCTTCCTTTTTACCCATTTGACGAATGGCCGTGATAATCGTTACACCGAACGCTAACCCGGCTAGAGCATCCATTGTGTTATAGCCTTGTAAAAAGCCATTCATAACGGCTCCAGACGATGTTAAATAGTCTGTGGTGCTTTTAAACAGTATTAGGATTCCCCACCATTGGAAAAAGGAAAGTAACTATGAATACCAAGAATAGCAACACAAGAAAAATCGGATTAAGAATTTTTCCTAAATTATCCAAAATATTGCTTTGATTATAAGAAATAAAGTAAGTAAATATAAAGAATAAGGCTGAAAATATCAACAACCCTAATTTTGGGTAATTACTAAGGATAAATGGCGCTATTCCAACTGTATAAGAAACAGTCGCAGTTCTCGGAGTTCCAAATAATGGACCAATAGTTAGGTGAATTAAGGTCATAAAAATCAATGCAAATGTAGATCCAAAAGGTAATCCAATTTCATATACTCCATTTGCATGAATCAAGGCAATTGCCAAAATTGATAATAAAGGCAACAGCACAACCGTAATTAAAAAACCAAGTGCTGCTAAAAACCAATTATGTCCTGCAATTTGTCCTAAATGAAGTGGGAAAATCAAGTTCCCAGCACCAAAAAATAGAGCAAAAATCATCGAGCTGATTACAAAGTAATCTTTTTTTGTTAGTTCTCGTTCTAAAGTTTCTAAATCTTCCATTATTTCAACTACTTTAATTAGTTATTAATTTTGCCATATTTTTCTCAACAAATCTACAAAAACCTAAAAAAGAGACGCTCTCGCGTC
>NZ_DICZ01000018.1:0-19166 GCF_002417895.1 Lactobacillus sp. UBA5813 | reverse complement strand
GTCTTAACTTAATGACATTGTAATTAAACCTAGATGCTTTTTAAATATTTACTTTTTTAGCTGCGCTGATTCCTCGCAAACTTGATTTTCATTTCAGAATGATATTCAATCTTTTGGAATTTTCTCGTACTAACAATCTTGCTCAATGGCAATAATTTTGAATTTCCAGCAACTGTGGTTATATTTTCTTCTAGCATCTATCTATACCCTTATCACTCAGTTATCAGTTATTAATTTTCATGCAAAAATACTTTAACGACCAAATAAAGCTTCTTGCCATCCCAGTGGAATTGCTTCGTTTTCCCCGTCAACAAATTGCCTTCATCCATCAGGCGACTCAAAATCAGGTTATGCTCTCTTGGCAAATAGCCGAGCTTCAAGCCGGTTGTCGTGTAAACGGCAATGGCATGCTTATCGGCTTCATTGTTGGGCTCTCTTATCAAAACCAGCGGATCATTCTCCTGCAATTTTGGAATGACGTGGTTTTGCAGATCCTGATATTGACTGCCTGCAAGCTCGCAACCATATAAGAACACATCACGTGAAGTTTTAGAATTGTTGTAATAGAGCTTCTTCAGCTCATCTATTTGGGTTTGCAAGTTGTCCATACGGTCGAGCATGTCTTCGAAAAAGCCCTCCGGCGGCATGACAATGGTATCGTGGTTATGAATTTCCATTTGGATAGCCTCTTTTCTATATTTGGTTATCGGTAAAATATTAATATTTTACTTTTATTATAATGGATAAGCTTATGATTTAGACAATTGATAGAAATATTTGTATTAAAAAACATCCCTGTTTGGGGGATGCATTTTAATTTATATTTGAATTATCCTACTCGACTAGTACCATCAGAATAATTCAAAGTTACGCCATTTTGAACATTAAAAATATAAACATTGAAGTGAACTGCATTTGAACCAGTAGATTGACCTTCCATTTCAACGCCACGAGCCAGCAATTCGTTACCACGGAAAATTGGCGTTACACGATACCGAACATAGTTTGCTCTGCTTTCTTTAATGTAGTCAGCCACTTCATTCTCATAACGAAGCATATCTGGATCGTTCAACTGTCTGGTTCCAGTCATCAGGTTCTTGATATTATTGTTTTGCCCTGTCAACTGATATCCAATTAAGTGACAGCGATTATAAAGCCATCCACCTGCAATGCGTTTATTATGCCAACCTGTTGGATCAACATGCAGAGGCTCACGCTCTCTATTAGGCATCAAAGATTCATTCAGCAATGCATTAGCGGCTGTTACTCGATTCAGCCCATCAAGATCACCATATTTTTGCCATGCACCTTGGCTTGTACTTAGATCACTCTTTGAAAACTTAGGATCGTTATTATTAACTGTAATAACATCTTTACCAGAATAATTTAGACTTGCTAGTTTTGCTTCGCTGACTGATTCAACGGTTTTGCCTGAATATTTCTTAAGCTGTTTGCGAAGTTTTGCAATCTTTTTATCTAGACTAACAATTTTCTTTTCAGTCTTTGTATTCTGTTTCTCAATCTTCTTCGATTTGGTTTCATCAGTACGATCATATTTAATGACTGTTTTTACTTTTGCAATGACCGTTTGATCTACTTGAGGATTGCTAATCGCACCAGCACCGCCAAAAAGCAAAAGGACACCTGAAACAGCCGCAATAATTTTCTTATTCATTATCTCTTAGCCTTTCTATAACCAGCGTTAATTGCATCCTGTTCACTGTTGAAGTAGACAGCATTTGCAGAATTCATTCGATAGCCAGCCTGTCCTGGAACGTGGTAAATCTTTGTGTTTTTATTCCCAACGATTTTACCAGAATCGGCAGTATCCATATCTCCTCTTCCTGCTCCATTACCGGATGAAGAGTGGTGCGTTGTAGCAGTCGATCTGTGATGCGTAACGGTCGTTTGCTCGCTGCTGTGCTTTTTGGCCTCTTGCTGTGCTTTCTTAGCTGCATCTAATTCCGCAACTAGTTTGTCATATTCTTTATGCTTCTTTTTCTCTTCAGTATTTAAAACCTTTTCTTTCGCCTGATCCTTGGCCAGTCTTTAAACGCCAACTTTTTTAACAACAACGTGCGTTTTAGGCGCAGACGCCATATTGCTGGTTGTATCTTCATCATCAGTCAAGGAATTTACCCAACAACAAAAAAGCACAAATACAGTAATTACTGAACCCAGAGCTGACCAGGCAATTTTGTGCTTTCTATTTTTAAAAACAAATTTTTTAAATAAATAATATGGGGCCAAATAGTACCAAAATAGCACCCATAATAAAATCCTCCAAAATCGATTCATTTTATTCTCCCACTTTAAATTTTCTATATACTCCCGTTCAAGTTTACACCTACTCTAAGTACTTAAGGCAGTCTTTTTAGGCATAAAAAAAACAGAAGATTTTAATTAATCTTCTGTACTATTTTGTTTTAAAGCAGAGATTTCACTTTTTAAATCCTTATTTTGTTTTTCTAGTTCATTTAGTTTGGACATAATCATTTCAAATTTTTTATTATCACTAGATTGATCTTCGTCAGAATCACTTTTTACAAAGTAGGTCGTAATTGAACTAGTCAACATTCCAATGATCCCAATACCAACAATCATCAATAATAAAGCAACAATTTTCCCGACTATTGTATGAGGCGAAATGTCACCATAGCCTACGGTTGTAGCAGTGGCAATCGCCCACCAAAATGATTCTCTTAACGAAACATGTTCACTTAGTGAATATGCTACAGCTCCTATGATAAGAAAAACTAAACTAATATATAGCAGATATATCAAACCATTTGTATATAAAATTTTCTTTATTCTGCCAGTTAATCCAACTAATCTTAATACACGCAAAATCCTCAATGCACGAACTAGTCTTGCAATTCGCGCGATTCTAAAAATTGCAAAGGCACTGCTAACAGGAATAATTGATAATAAATCAAATACATTGTGTTTAATGAAAGAGACTTTGTCCTTTGCCTTTATTAAGCGATAGAAATAATCTACAGCAAAAATTATTAATATTGCATTATCAACCCACATCCATAGTCCAACATTAATATCAATAACAGATGCATAATCAAGGACTATTAGTATTATTGAAAAAATGGCGAGTATCGCCATGGTAATGTTATATATTTTTTTGTCAACATTTTATTAAACTTCTTTACAGAAAAATCCACAAATAAAGCGTCCCTTTAGAGAGATGCTTTATATTTCACTTTTCCTCCAACGTGAATTATCAATAAACTATTTCTCTGCTTCTTCCAAAGCCTTCTGCAATTCCGAATCTACAGCATGAATATACAAACCGTGCACGCCACGCGTCATCAAGATATTAAATTCATTCTTCAATAACATATCGGCATAGCTCTTCGTAGAATCACGTTTTTGCGTTGCCTTCGGATTGGCGCTCTTATCCGGATCATGAATAATCTGACCATTGCAATATTTCACAGATGGTCCTAATTCTACTCCGACATAGTTAAGATCAAAACCTTGAACCGTATAAGTTGAGCCAATTTCATTAATTGTGTAATCTTTCTCTGCCCAAGATTGGTTGCTGTATTTTACTGGTCCATGCTTACGGTGCTTCTTTTCGAATTTGTCACGTTCATTGATTTCATAATTCCATGGCATATTCCAATCACCTTCACGAACTTCCCAGTATTTCTGCTCCTTAGGTGGTTTGGTTTTACCACCAGAATAATCCCAATCAAATGTAGCTACCATTCTGCTGATGCCACGATCATGTTTTTTATTTTTCTCTTCAATTGCCTTTTGCATTTCAGCGGGAGATCTAAAAATTTTGATCTCATAACGATCATCCTTAGGTATTTTCCCAATTTCGCCCTTATCGATTAATTTATGGATCCAATCAATAGTTGCTTGTGACGCATCAATTCTCATTTGATTGTGCAGATAAATGATATTGTTTTGTCCTGTTTGTTCTTCCAGTTCTTTAAAGTCTTCGCTATCCCAAACGCTGGTTGTGCTTAATACTTGTTTTGGATCAAAAACTGCCATGACAACTTTGGCTCTTTTGAGAATGTCTTTTAGCATATTAGTTCCAACTTGAATCTCAGGATGACGTTTATCATTTGAATAAGACTGACTTCTTTGCGTTAGCAACAGATGAGCTTCATCGATTAATGCAATATCAATCTTTTTATTTGGATTTGTGTTCTTAATAAAAGTAACAGGCTTTTCTACTTCGATATTATCGTTTTTATCAAAAATTTTTTGTGATATATCCTTATAGACTTTTAACTGCTCATTTTGATTTACAAGCATCGCAACTGAAAGCCGATTTGAACTTTCCTTTTGATAAGGAGTCTTAATCTGCGTTTCTTGAAAAGAAATCTCGTCTTCATGAACAAGATCATAAAAAATATTGCTCATTAAAACAGTCTTTCCTGATCCCGCATCCCCTTCAACCAAAATTAGTTGGCCATTTCCCTGCTTCTTATTCTTTTGCTTAGATAGAGCTAATCTGATCTTTTCAATAATTTCAGATTTGGCCTTAAGTTGTTCAGAAGTTAATTTGTTAAATGGAGAAGCTTTAAACAACGCCGAAGATTCAAGTATTTCTTGTGCTGGAAATAAGTCGTGATTCTTTTTTCCTAGTTTTTTCCAAATCTTCCTAAAAAGTGGCTCAAATTCTTCGTAATCATAATATTTATTTTGATCATTATGACGTCGATTGTTCAAATGCTTAACAGCTGGTACACTGCTCAGATACTGCATTAGGCGATTTTCAACATCTAACGTCATCGACTTATTAAAATGTTCCTGTCCAATAACATACATTTCTGCATTCTTAGATTGCTTCAGTCCAAAGAAGTCTTCCCTATCTTTAGGATCGCTATCCAAGTGTTGCAAAGTTCTGCGTTGAATATCATTAGTTTCACCAACATAGACTGTGTAACTCGGATTCTTTACCCCATTCTGATCGTTGATGACGTAAACAGTTGGGTATTCTGTCAATAAGGTACGATATTTTTCGTCATTCTTAAAATATTCACGGATATTATCATCAAGCTGATTAGCCGAATCTATATCATATTTAGTTTTATAAATTACTGGTGATTTAATACTTTTCACTGAAAAATGCTTACTCCTAATAGTAAAATAGTTTCATAAGTATTATATATTACTTAGAGGAATTTAGACTAGTTTACAAGGTAAATATCACTATGCTTTACATCGGACAAACTTATTCAACTTCAAATCAATCAAAAAAAGATGCAGAGAATCCGAATTATCTAGAAGTGAACGAATCTTCTAAAACTAATTATTATACTCAAACTCATCTAGCTAAAAGTCATAAAAATTATAAAGATCAACGTGGCATCGTAAGATACGGTGACCAGGAATGCATTATTGTATCAAGTAATACGAAGCCTCGAAGTGAATCTTATAATCCCTGGGAAGATGAATTTAACGAAGACATTGGTTATATCCATTATTATGGAGACAACAAAACTAAAGATAGGAATCCTGAAGATACGCCAGGAAACAAACGGCTATTAGAACAATTTAAAATAAGCCAAAATAAGGATCCTAAAATTAGAGCAAAAGCCATTCCTATTCTTTTCTTTGAAAGTAAGAAACCTGGAGAAAGAATTTTTCATGGATATGGAACTGTAGAATCCGTAAAACTGGTAACGCAATACTCCGGAACACCCGAAAATAAAGAATATTTTTCAAATTATCTTTTCGCTTTTTGTGTATTTTCACTCAAAAAAGAACAAGAGGCTTTTAATTGGGATTGGATTGATGCTCGCAGGGATCATGATCAATATGCTCCTTCATTAGCACCAAAAGAATGGCAAGATTGGATTAAAAATGGCAATTTTAATCAAGTGCGCAGGCACGTGTATGGGAGAAGCACTGCCAAGAAAAAAGAACAGCTCCCCATCCCAGGAAGCAAATTAGATTCCATTCTTTCTCAAATTTATAATTACTATAAAGATAATCCATACGGTTTCGAATTTTTGGCAAAGGACGTAACTCGTTTATTAATAGAAGATTCAGGTACGATCTGTCACGATGGCTGGGTAACTCAAGCATCTGGTGACGGTGGCTATGACTATGTTCTGAGAATCGATATAGGAAAAGCAGGATTGAGTCAAGTTCGTCAAGTTGTATTGGATCAAGCTAAATGTTACGAAACCAAAAATGGAATAAGCGGAAAAGACGTTGATCGAATTATTGCAAGATTAAAACGTGGATGGATAGCCGCATTTGTTACAACATCCTATTTTACTGACGCTACTCAAAAAGAAATTCTAGAAGATAATTATCCAGTTATGTTGATCAATGGCAAAAAAGTTGCTGAAGTTGTAAGTCAATACATCTATCGAAATAATATTACTTTAGAACAATATCTGGCAAAACTTGGAACAGAACAAGAATATCGTAACCCAGAAGATATTTTAAAAGAAGAATAAAAAAATTTTTAAAATAAATAATATGGGGCCAAATAGTACCAAAATAGCACCCATAATAAAATCCTCCAAAATCGATTCATTTTATTCTCCTTCAAAATTTTCAAGATTAAATTTAACTCAACTTAATCAAAAACACTAGAAAATATAATTTGCGTTACTGATAAAGCACAATTTGTAATGGATATTTTGTTTCTTGTAACGGTGTTATAACGCATAAAAGCATCCCCGGATTGGAATGCTTTTATTATAGGCTTTCAAATAACTCTTTTATTAATTGCGCCATTAATATACGTCTTTCTTGTAGGAACTGATGATAATTATGAAAATCGTAGCTCCTCAACGTTGCTGGAATAGCATTTTCCTTATCATTTTCATCCGAATGATATTGCATAGTTTCTTTATTTGACATATAAATTTTTGGAGCATAATCACTAATTTGAAGATTGCGTGGCTGTGTGATCCAAACATAATTAGCAACCTGATTGTATTCTTCTTGTTTAAAACCATTCTTTTTCAGATAAGCTTTTGGAAAAATATGATGAATATTACCTTGTTCTTGAATTGTATCGGCTGTATATTTATCTTTTTCGAGCCATGCATGAGCTCTAGCATGAATTTGCGCCATTTGGAAAATACGCCAATTTGTTAATTGAGTTGTTTGAGCTTGAAGACTATTTGGTAATGTCATATCCCAAAATTCATCAGTTAAGTTTTGTGCAAACTCATTATCGAATAATTCTTTTAATTGATCAATTTCATTTGCTTCAGAAATTAATCTCAAATCTCGATCAAATCCAGATTCTGGACTTGAACCATATCTTTTTGTTAAAGCTGTCATTAAGATCCATTTTTTAGTGTAAGTTTCTATCTCATCATTGGATAATTTAGAATTCTTTTTTAGATATAAATACAATGTATAGCCAAAATTGATATAAGAATCTGGTAATTTAGCATAGTTTTTATCCACTATTCCTAAACTTTTTAACAATAAAATATAGCGTTTAAAATTACTTTCATTTAGAGCATATTGAACTGCTTCTCCAAATTTTTCATAAGAATCTTCCATTGCTTCTTCAGTATATGTTCTTTTTTCAAAGTCACGACCTGAAATTAGGCTTACCAACTGATACAATTTTCCACGTAAGAATCCTAATCCAAGACAAATATGGAGAATACTGGAAAAATCAGGTTGATATAAAGTTACATCTTCTTTATCTGCCCAACTTATGTGTTTAAAGTAATTTGAATTTGCAAATTCGGGATCCATCTTTACGATATTTTCAAGTAAACTATGATCTTTATATAACTGGATAAAGTATTCAATTTCTTTTCTAAGATCATTTCCATGATGAGCTGTATCTGAAGAAAGACGAGACATTGCAAAATCAGCAGATGATAGTTTGGTACCTTTTTGATTAATACGATTAAATATGTCCGTAACTTGATCAATCGGCAACTTACTATTAAGTTTAATAACTCCAATATCGTATTGAGAAATACCTTTTAGCTTCTGAATGATTTTACTTAATTCATCAGGCTTCAAATTTAATCGTTTACTATTTTTCGTAACATAAGCATAATCACTAAAATTTGGATCCTCAAAAATCGAAATATCAGGAATCCATCGCGGATCCTTGGCAATTGCCGCACTTCTTGTAGCAAACTCTTCTGTGGTAGGATTAAAGGCAATATAAATTCTTTTCTTTAAATATTTCTCATTAACAATTTCATTACCTTCTAAAGCCGCACTTAATGCGGTAATTCTTTGTTGACCATCAATAATTATTTCCTTATTTTGACCTTTTCCGCCATTTTTTAGTTCAGCATCAGGATTTTCCCAAGTGACAATAAATCCAATAGGATAGCCTTTATAAAGAGAATCTACCAAGTCTCTTACTTGTGTAGATTTCCATACAAATGGTCTTTGCATTTCAGGTAAGCCAATTTTTCCATCTTTTATCCAACTTAAGATATTGGCAATATTTTCATGTTCTACGCTATAACTTTTTTCAACCATAATTTTCCTCTGAATACTCTTTTTTATATTTTAAGTATAACAAAAGCGTAACTCAGTAGTTACGCTTTTGTTATTCTTCACTCTCATTACTTGCCTACGTTCTGCTTGATCTACAACTGTTTTAACAGCTTGCGGAGCGAGATCTGGTGGATAACCGTATTTTCTTAATAAGTGTTTAACAGCTATTCTCATTTTGGCTTGAACATTAATACGATGTTCCCAATCAACACCGGATTCTTTTTTGACAATCTTAACTAATTCAGCGACAATCAAATGAAACTTTTCTTCACCCAAAACTTTGACTGCTTCCTCATGATTAGCTAATGCATCATAAAAGGCAAATTCTTCCTGGTTCACAATTTGCAAACATTGCAAGACAGTTCACTAACCATGATGTCGGTTCATGAATCATCTTGCTCTTATCACTTTTAAATCGCGTTTTAATCCAATCCTGATAACAGAGCCAAATATTGTTAATTACATTCCCTTCAAGCAAAAGACATTAGCCGTAACCAGCGTTATTTGTGTATCATCCGTAATTATAGGGATGCCTCTTCTATTTAGAACTCCACTTTCTTCACATCAGCCTTCGCCAATTCCGCAATCAGCGGCGCATCGGCTGGAGCCCAATTCAATTCCCCCACCTGAGCAGCTGGCAGCCATTCAATCTTGCTATGAGCCACAAGTTTAAAATCATGCGCCGTCATTTTGGCAAAGAAAACCGTCAGCTCAACGATGCCGAAGTCATATTCATAGCGCACCGTTTCGCCAAGCTGCGGACCAACGATGATCTCCGCGTTCAACTCTTCTTCAACTTCACGTTTTGCGGTTTGCTGCGGCGTTTCGCCCTTTTCAATCTTGCCGCCGGGAAATTCCCAGTAGCCGCCGACCAAGCGGTCAGCATTTCTCTTGCCTGCAAGAACTAAACATTTTTCTTGATCAATAATGGCAGCCGCTGCAACTCTGATAACCTTTTTTGTCATAAATCGAACCCTTTTCTAAATCAACTATCTATATTTTAAGCCGACAACTGAATAATAAATTACTATATTTTTGATCTTCTAAGCAATTTGCTGCCTTAAAAAATGACGCTATGTCACTCGCCATGATAAAATAGATTAAACTTTAATAAGTGATTGAGTTATAATCAAGATGTAATCGGTTTCACATCCTAGAAAGAGGTGCCTTTTTATGAAGAAAATTATTAATGATCCACATAATGTCGTACCAGAAATGGTTGATGGTATGACCAGATCTTATCCTCAATATATTGAAAAGATTGAAGGTACAGAAGCAGTTGTTCGTGCTGACAAAGATTCAATGAAAGGCAAAGTTGGTATTGTCAGTGGAGGTGGCTCAGGCCACGAACCAACACATGCTGGCTATGTTGGCGAAGGGATGCTTAGTGCTGCAGTTTGCGGTCAAGTGTTCACCTCTCCTACTCCAGACCAAATTTATGCCGCAATTAAGGCTGTAAATCAAGGACAGGGTGTTTTCTTAGTAGTAAAGAACTACTCCGGCGATGTCATGAACTTTGACATGGCGAAGGATTTGACAAGTATGGATGATATTCCAGTCAAGTCGATCGTTGTCGATGACGACATTGCCGTTGAAAACAGTCTTTACACTCAAGGTCGTCGTGGCGTTGCCGGAACGATTTTTATGCATAAAATTCTCGGTGCTGCCGCTCAACAAGGGGCAAGCCTTGACGAAATTGATGCCTTAGCTCATAAGGTATTACCAAACATCAAGACAATTGCTGTTGCCCTTTCCGCAGCTACCAACCCAGAAGTGGGCAAGCCTGGTTTTGAACTAAAAGAAGACGAAATTGAATACGGTGTTGGTATTCACAGTGAACCAGGATATCGCCGTGAAAAGATTAAGCCTTCTAAGGACTTGGTTGAAGAATTGGTTGGCAAGCTGAATGATGAAATGAAGCTTGATGGCTCAAAGAAGTATGCCTGCTTAGTAAACGGTATGGGTGCTACCCCATTGATGGAGCAATACATTTTTGCAAACGATGTTTTGAACAAATTGAACGAGTTCAACATCAAGCCAGCATTCATGAAAGTCGGCAACTACATGACTTCAATCGATATGGCTGGTATTTCACTTACCTTATTCGAAATCCAAGACGACAAATGGCTGGATTACCTCAACTATCCTGTAAAGACGATCGCTTGGTAGGAAGGAATAGAAATAATGACATTAACTGTTGATACTTTAACAACCTGGATGAACAAGTTCGCTGACAAAATTGAAACAAACAAGCAGCACCTGAGTGATCTTGATACGCCAATTGGCGATGGTGACCACGGTTTTAACATGGATCGTGGCATGAAGGCAGTTGAGCAAAAATTGTCAACAAAACCTGCTGACGTAACAAGCGGCTTCAAGACAATTGCCATGGCCCTTATTTCTACTGTTGGTGGGGCTTCAGGTCCACTCTATGGAACTGCATTCCTTGAAATGGCTAAGAAGAGCTCATCAACTGACGATCTTGGCGAGTTGCTCGATGCTGCCCTGGCAGGAATTGAAATGCGTGGTGGCGCTAAGCCTGGCGACAAGACCATGGTCGATGTTTGGAACGCCTTGGTACCAGATGTCAAAGCAGGCAATTTAACTGAAGAAAAGATCAAAGATGCCGTTGCCGCAACTAAGGACATGGTTGCTAAAAAAGGCCGTGCAAGCTACCTCGGTGAGCGTTCAAAAGGTCACATCGATCCAGGTTCAGAATCAAGTGGCTACTTATTTGAAGCAATGCTTGAAACGGAGGGCTTACTATGAGCTTAGGAATTACCCTGGTTTCTCACGTGCCAGATATTGCCGAAGGCTTGCCAAAACTGTTAAAGCAAGTCGCAAAAGACGTATCAATTACTACTGCTGGTGGAACAAACGATGGCGACATCGGTACCAGCATGGAAAAGATCATGAAGGCCTTTGATGATAATACTGCCGATGAAATTCTGGCCTTTTATGACTTAGGCAGTGCAAAAATGAACTTGGAGATGGCAATGGAAATGTCAGACAAAAAAGTTCATTTATACAATACAGCTTTTATTGAAGGAGCATATACAGCCGCATCCTTAATTCAAGCAGGCGTCGGTTTAGAAGATGTTGAAAAACAGCTCAAACCATTAACAATTAAAGATTAACTAGAAAGAGGCTCTCTCATGTCAGGTTTTATTGGTGAATTCTTCGGAACGATGATATTGGTTGCTTTTGGTACCGGTTGTGGTGCAGCAATTAATTTAAAAAAATCATACGCTAAAGGCTCAAATTGGCTCTATGTTTCAATCGCTTGGGGCATGGCCGTTACCTTTGGTGTCTACGTCGCAGCCAACCTTGGCTCACAAGGTCACTTAAACCCGGCCGTAACTTTGGGATTTGCCTGTTTTGGCTTCTTCCCTTGGAATGAAGTTGCGCCTTACCTAATTGGACAATTTTTAGGTGGCTTCGTTGGTGCCGTCCTTGTAGCTATTCAATTCTACCCTCACTTCAAGGAAACTAAGACTCCTGAAGAAGGCAACAATGTTGGAATTTTTGCTACAGGTCCTGCAATTAAAAACAATCTGTTCAACTTCTTAAGCGAAACAATTGCTACTTTTTTCTTCGTCTTTGCCCTTCTCAACTTGGGAGACTTTGACAAAGGTTTGAAGCCAATTGCTGTTGGCTTGCTGATTATGGTTATTGGTCAAGCCCTAGGTGGTACTACAGGATTTGCTTTGAACCCAGCACGTGACTGGTCACCAAGGTTTGCCTACACTGTTTTGCCAATCCCTAACAAATCTACTGCAAATTGGAGTTACGCTTGGGTACCAATGGTTGGTCCAATCGTCGGTGGTATTTTGGCTTCTGGATTGCAATATTTAATTAAATAAATTTAAACTTTAAACAAAAAATCGTCTAAACGTTTGCCTAGACGATTTTTTCTTATCCGCTTTTCGCGCCGGCAACGGCAACTGCTTTGTCCAGTTCTGTCGCTTTCGCAGCGCATTTTTCTTGCGACCATTCATGGCCTTGTGCAATTCGCTCGTGTTGGTGCTGCACGATGTACGCCAAAGAATCGATTACTTTCTTCTCTTCACCATCAAATTGAACAGGAACATTCTTATCTTCTTCGATCAACTTCATCAGAACCTCGGTCACCTTGATGTAATCGGGATCCGCAAAATTTCGATGATCTAATGAATAATAGTAGTAGTCGATCAAAGCATTAGTGATTTCTTGTTTTTCTACGCTCAGGTTATCCAACATGTTTAGTATTCCTTTCTGGGATATGCGCAATATTGTCGCCTCGGGCGGTAATTGATTGTTTAAGAATATCAGACTTCACCGCGCCCGCATAGAAAAATGCTCAATCTAAAGACTTTATTTAACTTTTTTGCTGTCGAAGGTCAATCCGAAGACCAACACGATGAAGAATGAAATCAAAAAAATTCCGATTTTCTTTAACATTTGTATCACCTGCTTGTTTTTTATAAAAATTATAACCCTAAAATCTGCTTCTTTTTAGCTTCAAACTCTGCTTTGGTTAAAATCCCCTGGTCCAGAAGTTCTTTCAACTTCTTTACTTGCTCTACCTGTTCATCTAATGCACTAGAACCATTCTGTGCCAATTTAGAGTATTTCTTGATGTTTTTCGCTAAAATCGGGGCGGCCACCTTATTGATCGCGTTGATCCGCAGTGTTTCGTCCTCATTGATCAAAGTCAATTCATCATAGACGATCGAATTATGCAGCACCACGCTCTTGATCTGCTTGAGCGGAATGACCAATGCCTGCTCTTTTGACAGCATCTTCTTGCTCAAAATAATGAGGCACTGATTCGTGCAGACCAGCATGACGTTTTTGCTTTTGACATTAATGCCAATCGCCGCATAAGCGATCTTTTCATCATCATGATCCTGCATAATTTCGGCAAGCGGCGCCAAATCCTTATCGCTGAACCAGATATCAAAAACGTCGGCGTCAATCAATTGCTGCTTCAATTCTGCTGGCAAATTCAGCTTCTGAATGCGGGCAATTGCCTGCTGTCCTCGCTGATCAGCCAAAAATCTGTTGTTTGCCTTGCTTTGCTTTTTACTAAATAAGTTGAATACCATAGTTTTTCCTTAAAAATCATTTTACATTGGCGAGCATGTCCGCCATCTTTTCAATGACATCGCGTAATTCCAATTTTGCTAAGAATGCTTTTGGCAAAACTTTTGTGCCATAGCGCGCGCCCAACAGCTGTCCCGTCAAATTGCCTGGGGAATCAGAATTGCCGTCATGGTTTACTGCGGCCTCGATTGCCTTTTTAAAATCATGCTCATACTTCAGCGCACAATAAACAGCGATGCCCAAGGTCTCATCGGCAAACCAACCTTGCCCCAGCGAAGCAATGTTGGCCGCATCCCGATCCGAACTATTTTCCGCCAGCATCCGCGCCAGATTGACCTCGCCGATGATTTCTTCACGAGCTGGCTGCTTGGTGATCGAATTTTTGACAACCTTGATCGTCTTGTCGATCGCCTGCGCGATATCAATTTTCATCCGGCTTAAATAATGAATCATCGTTGCAAAAAAGACCGACGCAATCGAACTGATCAAGCTGCCATACGTTAGCGCTGAAGCACGAGCGCTGCACTCCACCACTTTTTCAATCGACCAATTGACCAAACCAATCGGAGCGATGCGCATGATGCCGCCGCAGCCCTTGTTTTTGTTATAAGGATGCGTCAACGAGCCGAAATGCTTTTCCTTCAGCTCAGTGATGCAAGTGTTGCCCGGTTCACGCACGGAAAACAAACGCTGATCATCGACTAGCCAGCTAACCGGCCGATGCGTCATCTCGCTCTTGTCATGCTTGGTCTGTGTGTCCAGCCAATCCTGGTAGCAATTCCAAATATTGGTGAGCTTGTCGCCCGGCAGCAGCAAGCCGTTTGCAGTGAACAGGGTCATCTGCGTATCATCAGTGATTTTTGCCGGGCCCTTAAAATTGGCAAAAGTAATGCCGTCCTCACCGTAGCAAGCCTTAATGTCATCTAATTCTCCAAATTCAACGGGTGCACCCAGGGCATTGCCAACTGCTCCTCCAAGCAGGCAGCCCTGAATCCGCTCAATCTTTGCTTTCATATTATCTCCAAGTTTTATCTCTTCGTTAGCGTATTCATCTTCTATTTTAAAGCATTATTATGAATAAATATATTAAAAAAGACACTTCTACCTATAATAAGCAAAAGTGTCAATTTTTTATTTCAAATACAGAAAATGATAAATGATAATGCCAGCCGTAATGACAAGGGACCAAATCATGGCCTTGATTTTTTCTTTTTTAGTTGGCTTATCCTCTTCAAAATCGTTTTTCACTAGCAGTCACCCTATCTATTCTTGATGATAACTTTAGTGTGGTATGGAATATGGTAGTGCAGCCACTTAGCGTCTTTAACAGTCAAACGAATGCAGCCGTGACTTGCTGGAGTTTTACCAACCTTGTGCGTTTCGCTGGCAATGAAAGTCTTGGACCATTCGTAAGTTGGAACGGAATGGAATAAGTATTCTTGACCGATCCAGCCGACTGGGTAAAGACCAGATGAGAAGCGGTATGGGTGGTAGCTGTTAGTGTAGTAAGTACCAGTTGGCGTTAAGCTCTTGCCGTTAACAATTCGGCCGGCTGAGCAGTACATAGTGTAAAGTACTTTTTTGCCTGAACGAACGTAAACGCGGTTGCCCAAAATTGAAACCCGCAAGTTTAAGTTCTTTACCTTTTTCAAATTAGGATACTTGGTTTTGGTTTCACTAGAATACTTCCAGTAATTGCCGGTCCGCTTACGCATGTCAGTTGGATCGTAGTATGGTTGGTACTTGGTCTTGTGACGGTTAACGGCCTTTTTCTTCTTGGTTGTCTTCTTTTTAGTAGTTTTCTTAGTTGTTTTAGTTGTCTTAGTCTTGCTTGTCGTCTTTTTCTTAGTGCTCGTAGTTGAGCTAGTCTTAGAAGAAGTCGATGAAGATGAGCTGGATGATGACGACGTGGTTGATGAATCAGTCGTTGAAGTTGATGATGAAGCATCAGAATTTGAGCTAGATGAACTGGATGAGGCATTGACTGAACTGCTTGCAGCTTGAGTCATTTGTCCACCAAAAACAGTAAGAGCTGTGATTGCAGCTACGCTGAGCAACGTTGCTTTAAATCTAAATTTCATAATTAATATCTCCCTTTTGTATCCTCTAAAATTGTATCAATGAGGGGAAAAATTTCAACAAAAAAATGCAGTTTAGATCAGATATCTGAGCTGCATCTTCTTGTCAAAAGCAAAATTGCTGAATAATTAAGATTTGATAATGATTGCTTTGCTTAAAACAAAAAACAGTCTACCCACAACAGGAAAACTGCTTTTTAAATATTCAATTTTATCTTCTCTTAACGATAATCCTTAAGGAAATCAACCAACTTTTGGTAGTCAGCATCATGTTCAGAATTGTAAGCATCAATCAAATCAACTACCTTATTGTCTTTGGTAATGATACGATACTCACGCAAATCTTTCTTTTCATTGGCAACAACTGTGATTTCGCCCTTGCCTGGTGTTGAGTACAAAGTTGGGTTAAATACTTCATTTAACTTATCTGACAATTGTTGATTAAATGCAATAGTATTCATTTTGTTTTTATCTCTTTTCTAAAAACCTTAACATCGACATTATAGCATTTAGCGATCAAAATATCAGAACTTTAAATTGAATTTTTTATTTTTGAGAAGCACCCGTACTTGCATCATCTTCAGTGTAGTAAATGTCAGCATAAGCTGTGTTGGCAGCGATGCGGCCAAAGGTAAAGATATCAGCCAAAGAGTTGCCGCCCAAACGGTTGCCCGCATGGATACCACCGGTATTTTCACCAGCTGAATACAAACCTGGAATTTCTTCGCCATTCTTATCCAAAACATGAGCCTGAGTATCGATGACTAAACCACCCATGGTGTGGTGAATAGCTGGACGACGAGGCGTTGCATAAAATGGTGCAACTTCACACTTCAAATCGAAGACATTTTTATGGAATTCAGGATCTTCACCCTTATCAACGTCTTCGTTGTAGGTCTTGATTGTTTGTACCAAAGTATCAGGATCCATGCCAACTTGTTTTGCCAAATCCTCAAGCGTGTCAGCTCTAAACAAAGTGCCGGCTTTAACTTGGGCATCGACTGATTCTTGTGTGGTGTTATAAGCCGTTTCCTTGATCTTGTCATCGGCAATCAAGTAGAACAAGCCGCCATTGGCAATCGCAGCCTTGGCCAAAGTATCACGTTCCGCAAATTCGTTGACGAAGCGTTTACCCTTTTGGTTAACCATAATGTAGTTTGATGGTGGAGTTTGTAAACCTGTAAATAATTCCCCATTCTTTGGATCTGAAACAGGCATTAATTGGATAAAGCCCATGCCAACCAATGCGGCACCTGCTTCAAGACCTAAATTGATCCCATCACCGGTAATCGCTGGGGAATTGGTAGTGGCGATGTTGTCGTCAATCTTTTGCCAGTAAGTGTTGTACTTTTGAACCATCTTTGTGTTGGCACCAAAACCGCCAGCAGTTAAGATGACTGCTTTAGCATGAACAGTCAAGGTTGAGCCATCCGCACGCTTAGCAACAACGCCACGAACTTTGCCGTTTTTAATAATTAAATGTTCAGCGCGGGTTTCAAGATATGGATTTACGCCATGATCCTTTACCCAGTCTCCTAAAATGTGAATATAAGCGTAGCCCATTGGCTCTACTGGCTTATGACCACGACGCCACAAGCCACCGACTGGTTCGGTGACGTCAGTTTCATCGAATTTAACGCCAAGATCAGCCAACCATTTAACTGAATTGAGGGCATTTGTGACCAATTCATGTACCAGAGCATATTTGCCGTGAATTTCATTACCCTTTAAGTCAACACGCTTACCGCCTAAATAAGTTTGAATTTCATGCAGCAGAGTTGAGTCAAATAAGTAATCAGCGCCAGAATCAACGTATTCTTTAATTTGCTTTTGCAATTCTTTAAAGTCGTCACGATATTCGGGATCAATCTTCTCAATTGGTGTCTTAGCCAATTCTTCCAAAGTCTGCTTTTCACCTGGAAGGGCCTTGAATTTCTTTTGCCAGTCAGGTTCTGCAGCGTTCATTGGGCCACCGGCACGACTGGTATTGCCACCGATTTGTGGATATTTTTCCAAAATAACAACTTTTTCACCGTGCTGAATTGAGCGAACGGCAGCAGCTAAGCCAGCACCGCCGGCACCCACAACGACAACATCAGCATCTATCTCTTCGTCTTTTGCTTTCTTAGTTGCAGGCTTTTCACGCTTTTTCCATTCTTCAGCATCCCCGCCGGCCTCATTGATTGCTTGTGCAATGCCATCGATCACGCCGTGGCTTGAAATAGTCGCACCACTGACCGCGTCAACGTTTAAGGTTTGATAATCAATGATTTCCTTTGGCAAACGGTGAAATACTTCATCGGCAACCCCTTTGGTTTCGCCGGAAGAATCAATTTCAATATCTTTAATCTTGTCACCATCGATTGTTACTTCCATTGGCATGGATTCTGAACCATGACCTTTTGCTCTAACTTGATATTTACCTGATTTCATGTAAAAACCTCCTGCAATCCCTTGCTTGTGATCGCTTACAATTTGATTTTAAACGTTTTTTTCGCTTATGATTAGTACTAATAGGAATACTAGTTTGACAAAAAGGAATAGTTTATGAATTCGATGCAAGTTAAGTGCGTGATTGCACTGGGAAAAACCAAAAATTACACCAAAGCAGCCGAAAGCCTCTTTGTTTCGCAATCGACGGTTTCTAAAAATATCAGCCGGCTTGAAGACGAATTAGGCTTCAAAATCGTCACCATGCAAGGACGACAGGTCGCTTTCACCAAGGATGGCGAATACTTTTACCAGCAATTATGCCAAATTCATCAGCAATTTGAAGAAACGATTTCCAATATCTATTCCCAAGAAAAAGAGCGGCCCATCATCATTCGCCACTCAACCGCGATTTTTGAACGCTATTATTTGCCTCGCTTTCTGCAATTATTTAGGCAGAAAAGCCAGCAGGAGATCGTCTTCTCTGGTTTCAGGCCTAACATTTCCTTTGAAGACAACCTCGATCTGTTTTACGAAAATCAGGCCGATTTTATTCTGATCCAGCAAGACTTCTTTCACCATGATGAACGCTTGGGTTTCACCCCGCTTTTAACGGGAAAATTCTCTGTCATCATTAACCGAAAAAATCCTTTGGCAAATAAAAAGAGTCTGGATTTGGAACAGCAGCCCCGCCGTTTCCTCAGTTTTAAAAATTGAACAAGCACTCAAGCAGATCATGCCTGTCGACCAAATCCGAGAATCCGACGGCATTATCTCCTGCGAAATGTACGCAACTGCGAACGAAGGCATTGGCATCGTTCCCAGCTTCGCCTATGACAACAATTTGAACCCAGATGTGGTCTACTACTTTTTAGATGTCGACGTACCCCTGGTGTATGGTGCTTTTTATCTAAAAATAACCGAAAAGGCCTCCTACTTCAATGATGTCATCGATAATTTAAAAGAGGCAGTCGCTCTAGAACGGAAAAAGTGGCACTAAAAACTAGGATTATTTTTCATCCTTGACATACTTTAAAAACATCAAGAAGATGACAACTACCATGACTAACAAAACAGACTAACCTAGTGTTG
>NZ_DICZ01000010.1:0-46827 GCF_002417895.1 Lactobacillus sp. UBA5813 | reverse complement strand
AAAAACAACAAGCATCATAGGCCTTATTTGTCATACTTTCTGATCTTTGCTTTTTTATTTCATTTAACAATTTCACTATATTCGCATCAATATTAAAGAAAATAAATAAGCCAAATCATTAATATGACTTGACTTAGAGTAGAAAAAAAAACATTCGGAAAAAGCCGAATGTCTTTTTTGATTTGTTAAATTGGTTGAGTAGTTAAAGCCAAAGATTCTAGAACATCTAAAATTAATTCGGCTGTTTCTATGCTTGAAAAAACTGGGATGTGAGTGTATAAAGCTTGATCCCTGATTCTAATTGCATCAGCACTGGCGGCATCAGATAAATTAGTAACATTAACGACCATTACAATTTTATGTTGCCGAATTTTATCAAGCAAATTCTTAGGATTCTTGTGTACCTTGTCAACAATCCCAGTAGTGATTCCCGCTTCCGCAAACATTGTTGCAGTACCTTCAGTGGCCACCAGTTTAAACCCAAGTCGATCAAATCGGCGAGCTAAATTGGTTACTCTTTCCTTATCTTCGTCACGAACAGAGATGAAGATTGTTCCATAACTTGGAATATGTAAATCACTGGCTTCATATCCCTTATACAGTGCTTTGGCAAGCTGAGTATCTCGTCCCATAACTGAGCCAGATGACTTCATTTTTGAATCAAAAGTATTATCGCTGTTGTAATTGATGTAAGAAAAGATAGGCATCTTTACGTGAATAAAATCATTAGTCGTCCATAATTCTTCGTGATAGCCAAGATCAGCCAAATTCTTACCAGCGATTACTTGAGTAGCACAAGCAGCTAAATCCTTACCTAGTGACTTGGACAAGAAAGCAACATTGTGACCAGCATAAGGCTTAATTTGCAATAAGTATAATTCACCATTCACCATTAGGAAGTGTAAGTTATAAATTCCCCTAGTTGATAACTGATTAATTAAGTTAATCGAATAATGTGCTAGCCTTATTTGACCATCCGTTTTTAAGTTTTGTGCTTTAAAAACGGCGATTGAATCTGAGGCATGTGATCCTGTTTGTTCCAAATGTTCAATTATTCCAGGAATAGTAGTTTGTTGGCCATCAGAGATCGCAGTTACTTCATATTTATTGCCTTCGATAAACCTTGAAACAGTAATTTGATCTAACTGATTTTCATCTAGATACTTTTTAACAGCAGGAACATCGTAAACAACAGCTGATTTTGATTTTTGCTTGATTTCTTTACTGAATCCTCCGATCAAAATTGGGAAGCCATAGTTATTTACGAATTTGACGACTTCTTTTTGGTCATGAGTAGTCAAAGATGGCACTCTTTTAAGTCCAGTAACTGGTTTTTGCAAAAGATTCTTAATTTTATCATGTAGATTGCCGTTTGAGCGGCCAAGGATATTCAAACCGCTTTCGATCAGTTTTTGACTTAAAGAACTAACCTTCTTACCAGAAAATTGCAATAAAACATCTTTAATTCCCTCTTTGTGGGCCACTTTTACAATATTCTCGACAGTGATTGGATCAAAATAAATACGGTCAACGTTCTTAAAGCGCTCAGCTACTGATTCATCATTGTTAGATAGCAGAACGGTTTCATAACCAATATTATGTAAAGTCTCAGTAGCATGTGAAAGCATATAGTCAAATTCACTAGTTACTGAAACCTGCAATGGCAGCATGCCAATGATTAAAACTTTCTTTTTAGAAGATAATGGTTGTACTTCGTTTTGAACATCATAGGCGCTGTAATAGCTTTGAATATTTGGTTTGTAGATACCAGCTGAGCCATCAATCTGAAGATAAGCTGGTTTAAGATTGAATTGCTGCAATTTCTGCTCTATTTCATCTATTTTTGTATTGCGCAAAAGTGCTAATAAGTGATTTGAAAATCCTCGTCTTTTTGCTTCGATTAAAAGATCGACGTTTAGTTTTTCTGCATCGTGAACTTTTTGCGCAATCAAAATAATGTTTTGCAATTTTTGGTAATAAACGGGATGCAGGTATACTACATCTTGCAGATCACTATAAGACATGCCCTTTGCAATGGCTGCTAAAAGTCTGATCAAATGCAACTCATCAGGATGCAATAAATCCTGCAAAATTGTCTGTTCATCTTTTCGATATTCATGAATAAACGTTTTCCAGGCTAAATCAATATCAATTGTAGAAGAAATTGCCTTTAAAAAAGCAGCTTCAAAGTTTTGCCCAATTCCCATTGCTTCGCCACTGGCTTGCATCCGATTGCCTAAAAGATAATGGTTATAACCAGATTCTGACAGTGACCAATATGGCATTTTTACGGAGACTGCATCTAAAGTTGGCTCAATTGAAGCATTTAAGCCAGAAACAGGGTCAGTTATCTCATTCAAATTGTAGCCAATCGCTACCTTGGCTACGATGTAACCAACACTATATAAGCCAGCTCTTTGAATCCAAACAGCACTTCTTGTTAAACGAGGCTTAATGGTTAGGACTTTATATTCAATTTTAGTACCATGATGGCGAATTGCAAAATGGATGCTCATAATTCCCAATAAGTTAAGATTGTCTGCAATCTTTTTACTCGTGCTGCGCAGTTCCTGAATCTGATCATTATTTAAAGTTAAAACAGGCATGACAACAGCCGAATCACCTGAATTAATACCAACTGGTTCAATTGATCCAGCGAAATTACTGAAGACAATGTTACCGTCACGGTCGCGAATGACATTGACAATAACCTCTTCCCAGGTAGACAAGTCTTCGGTTAAACGATAGTGCTTCCAAGAAAAAGTTTCGCTTTGGCTTTCTTTTTTGAAGTAATTAATTAAATCATCTAAAGTCTTGAAGCCTAAGTGTTCGTTATGTACATATCGATGATATTTTGTAACTAAAACTGGAAATGAAACAATTTCTTTAATTTGATCGATATGAGATAAAAAATCATCAGTCAATAAATTAGCCAGTTGCCAGGATTGATTGACGTTAATTTTTAATTTGTTTAGCAGTTCCGTTCTTTTTTGCTGATTGCCTAACGAAAGAGTTCTTGGATTTAAGGTCAGCAATTTAATATGCATTTGTTGCAAAATACCATCTTGAATTAATTTATGTGCGACCTTCAAACCAGTAGTTGAACCATAGGCAGTCATGATTGCGTCAGGTTCTTCCATCCGCAAGATTCGTTTAAGGAAATCTAGCGTCATAGGTTCTAGGTAAACTGTCACGCCTTCTCTTTTATCAGTTGAAACTGTCGCTGGATTAGGATTTACCAGAACTACTTGAATTTTCTCTTCAACTAGAGCATTAATTGCGTCGCAGGCTAGCAAGTCCATTTCGGCAACACTGCCAATTAAAGTTGGACCTGAACCAATGATTAAAACTTTATCCAAATCATTCTCTAAAGGCATATTTTTACTCCATCATTTTTAAAAAATGGTCAAAAATTCCAATTGCATCTAAACTGCCTGGTGCTCCTTCTGGATTAAAGGCAGTTGCAATGACCTTTTCTTTTTCCATTGTAAATCCAGCTAACAGTTCAGTATGAAGATCAAAAAATTCTTGATTCATATTTAGCTGAACACTATCAGGCAAAACTAACTGATTTATATCCATGGCCGTTTGCCAAATTGTGTTTGAATTCTGTTCAATTACGGGATAATTGATACCATCAAACTCTTGTGGCAAGTTAACCAATTCCAGCTTTAAATAATCGCTTAAAGCCAAAAAGCCCAGACCAATAGCAAGAATCGGACATTTTTGGTAGAAATGGTCTAGTGCAGGTTTTATTGCTTTTAAAATTTCGTCCGGCTGACCAGGACCGTTGGAAATAATAATGCCATCTGGTCTCAGATTTTCAATATCAAGCGGAGTTGCATTGTATGGTAATACAGTTACATTTACTTGTCTTAAAGATAATTCACGCAACATCGAGTGCTTTAATCCTAAGTCTAAAACTGCAACCGTCTTTCCAACATTGGGTGCTGCATAAGCATTTTTTGTCGAAACAGAAGCTGATTTGTTTTTGGGCAAAACCAAGGCTTTAATTTGATCAAAAGCATGCTCATCATCTGTATCCATGATAGAAGCCTTAATTGTTTCTTCACGCATTAAACGGTGAACCAAGGCGCGAGTATCAACATTAAAAATTGCCGGAATATTTTTTTCTTTTAAAAATAAATCTAGATCTTGGAAATTTTCGCTATCGGAAATATTCAATGCTACATCGTTAGCGATAATTCCTTTAACAGTGGGGTCAATACTTTCATAGTCGATTGCATTGATTCCGCTATTTCCAATCATTGGTGAAGTAAAGACCAAAATTTTTCCGGCATTAGTCGGATCAGTCAAAGCTTCCTGATAACCAAAATTGGCAGTTTGAATTGCTAATTCACCAGTTGAAATGATGTTAGCACCAATCCCCTCACCTGAGAATGAACTGCCATCTTCTAGAATTAAGTAGCGTTTCATTAAATCACTTGTTTCTTCTAAGTTTATTTAAGGTTTCTTGAAATATTTTAGGCGGATCTACTTTAAATTCAAGCCATTTTCCTGTTTTGGGATGCTTAAAGCCAAGAATCTGTGCATGCAAAAACTGTCCATTTCCCTTCAAAGTCTTTCGTGGTCCATATAAAGGATCACCAGCAACTGGATGACCTATGTAGGATAAATGAACTCTGATTTGATGAGTACGGCCAGTTTCTAGCTTGCATTGGATTAAGCTGTAACCTTTAAATTGTTCAATTACTTTAAAATGAGTTACCGCATGCTTACCACCGGCGACAACTCCCATCTTTTTGCGATCATGAGGATTGCGCGCAATTGGAGCATCGATGGTACCTTCTGCTTCTGCAAAATTGCCATGGACTATTGCCAGGTATAAACGTTTATTAGTCTTATGAGCCAATTGGTCTTCTAAAGATTCACGGGCTTGGCTATTTTTTGCAATCATCAATAAGCCAGAAGTATCTTTATCAATTCGGTGAACAATCCCAGGTCTAAAACCTTCAGGACTAGAAGCCAGATCCTTTGTATGATAAAGCAAAGCATTGACTAATGTATGATCGGGATGTCCAGCGGCTGGATGGACCACCATTCCTTGAGGTTTATTGACAACAATCACATCATTATCTTCATAAATAATATCAAGTGGGATATTTTCAGGAATAACGTCTAGCGGCTTAACCGCTGGCACAGTTACTTCAATTGCATCGCCATCTTTTACTTTATATGAAGCTTTTTCAACTTTCTGGTTGACGAGAATCAAACCGTCATCAATTAATTCTTTCACTCTAGTACGAGAAAGATCATCAATTTTATCTGCTAGGTATTTGTCTAGCCGGCCTTTTTCGTTCTCTACACTTAATTCGTATTTTTTAGTCATGCTTATTTTCTTTTTCGTCAAAAATACTAAGTAAATGAAAATTAAGATCACACCTACTGTGATTGCAGAATCAGCAATATTAAAGATATTGAAATGAATAAAATCCAGTTGCAGCATATCAACTACGTATTTCAAATGCAAACGATCGATAAAATTACCAATAATCCCGCCAAGAACTAATGCAATGCCAACATCAAACCAAACATTTTTATATTTTTTGTTAAATAAAAAGTATAAACAAACGCCAATAGCAACAATACTTATTGCATAGAACAGCCACATTTGACCAGGAAGAACATTCCAGGCTGCTCCATTGTTTTGTAAATATGTAAAGGATAAGATCCCCGGAATAACTTGTTGAACTTCACCTAAATGAAAGTTGGTTGCAATATAAAACTTTAAGCCTTGATCGGCAAGAACGATAAATAATGAAATAAGTAAATATAGAAACTGCATGAATTTTTTAGAATAACCCACTAATTTTTCCGTTATTGTCAACGTCAATGTCAAGAGCTGCCGGATGTTTTGGCAAGCCTGGCATATCAAGAACGTGTCCAGTTGTGACAACGATAAATCTTGCACCATTTTTAAGACTGATTCCCTTCACATGAAGGGTGAAATCTTCAGGTGCGCCTAACAACTTCTTATTATCGGTAAATGAATACTGTGTCTTGGCAATAATTACAGGTAGTTTTTCTTTACCTAATTGTTTGAGGTGACTAATCTCTTGTTCAGCCTTTTCACTGTATTCTACTTGGCTGGCATGATAAATTTTTTGGGCAACCTTTTTAATTTTTGTTTTGACGTCATCATTGTCATTATAAGTTGTCTTTAAATCTGCCTTGCCAGAGTTTGCAAGATCAACTACGGCTTGAGCGGCTTCAACGCCACCCTTTGAACCAACATCATGATAATTAACAACTTCCGCTTGAATGCCTTGTTCTTGAATTAATTGCTTCAGCAAATCCAGTTCGACCTGTGTATCTGTATCGAAACGATTAATTAAAACAATTACCGGAACGTTATAACTACGCATGTTGTTCATATGACGTTCCAAGTTTTTGAATCCTTTTCTCAATGCTTCCAAGTTTTCTTGGCCCAAATTGTCTGTTGAGCCTTCGGCCTGGTATTTTAATGCACGAACAGTTGCAACGACGACACTTGCATCAGGTTTCTTGTCCAAGTGCTTGGAAACAAAGTCCATAAATTTTTGACCGCCCAAATCACTGCCAAAGCCAGCTTCAGTAAGCGTGTAATCACTAAGGTGCAACGCAAGGTTGGTAGCCATAACTGAATTAGCCCCGTGAGCAATATTAGCAAAAGGTCCGCCATGAACTAAGGCCGGAGTATGTTCGATTGTTTGAACTAAGTTTGGCTTTAATGCATTAGATAAAAGAGCAGCGATAGCGCCTTGGAAGCCTAAATCTTTAACATAAACTGGCTTGTCATCTGTTGTATAAGCGACGAGAATATCACCAATTCTTGCCTTTAAATCATCAATATCATTTGCTAGACAAAGAATAGCCATCAATTCATTGGCAACAGTAATTGCAAAACTTGCAGTATGTTCAATTCCATTAAATTTTGACCCTTGTCCTACAGTTACTTTCCGCAAAGCACGATCATTAACATCTAAACCGCGTTTGATCAGGATCTTTTCGGGATCAATATTTAAACTGTTGTCTTGATAAATATAGTTGTCAACTAGAGCTGCTAAAGTATCGATTGCACTGGTTAAAGCATGCATGTCGCCAGTAAAATGAAGATTAATATCTTCCATCGGAATGATTTGGGCCATTCCACCACCGGTAGCACCACCCTTTAGTCCAAAAACAGGCCCCATTGATGGCTCTCTTAAGGCAATCATCGCTTTTTTATGGAGCTGATTATTGATGGCATCACCTAATCCAATTGTGATTGTTGACTTCCCTTCACCAGCTGGAGTTGGTGAAATAGAAGTAACCAAGATCAATTTGCCCAGATGACTGTTTTTCTTGTTGCGATTAATTGCAGTCCAGTTTATTTTTGCTTTATCGCGACCATAAAGTTCCAAATCGCTTTCTGTTAAACCAACCTTCTTGGCAATTTCTGTAATATCTAATGCGTGAGAATTTTGTGCAATTTGAATATCTGATTTCATATTTGCATACCTCTTTTTCTAATATATTCTATTTGATTATTTTTAAAATTGTTGAAATTGATTTAGCGTTTTAGAATTTAGGCCCCTCATTTCTAAAAAATTATAATTTAATTATACCAAAATTTTACTTATTAAGTCTTAATACATTAAAATAGATACAGAGAAAATTAATGGAGGGACCAATTATGAAAATTGCTGTCTTAACAGATAGTTCCGCATATTTATCAAAAGAGGATCAAGAAAAATACCACATTGATGTCATTCCTATCCCAATTATTTGGGGTGATAAAACTTATAAGGACTTAATTGATATCGGCTATGAGGAGTTTTATCAAAAACTTGAACATGCTGAAACGTTACCAACTACCTCTCAACCTTCAACCGGTGAGGTTCAAAAATATTTGGATCGTTATGTTGATGAGGGCTATACGGATGTTTTTATTATTCCTATTTCAAGCGGCTTATCTAGTTTTTATAGTTCTTTAGTCAATATTGCCAAAGAAGAAAAAAGAATCAAAATTCATTTGTTTAATCCAAAAATTACTTGTGCTGGTGAAGCTGATGCTGCTTTATTAGCTGGAAAATTGGTGCAAGCCGGTGCAAGTCCTGATCTGATAATGCATGATCTTGAAGACTTGCGTAAAACAATGGATATCCGCTTCATGGTTGATAATTTGAATCACTTGAAGAGAACGGGACGTTTATCAAACGCATCCAGTTTTATGGGAACTCTTCTGCATATTAAACCTATTTTATCAATGGACGTTCAAGGCAAAGGCAAGATCTCAGCAATTGCTAAGGAAAGACAATACAAACGTGCTTATAAACATGTTCAAAATGATTTTGCAAAATTAACGTCTGAAATGCCATATCCAATTCAGTGCACTGTCTTTGATTCACTTGATCCAGCGCGGGAAAAAGAATGGCTTGCTGACTACCGTGAAAAATTTCCAGAAATTAAATTTAATACAGCAATTATTGGTCCAGTAGTTGGAGTCCATGTTGGTCAACACACAATGGCGTTAATTTGGTGTCGCGATGTTGATAGTTATTTTGATGAAAACGGCAAGCCGATTGCTGAGATCAATTCAAAAGAAGTTCAAGATTAATTAAAAAAAGCGAGGTGTTTAGCCTCGCTTTTTCTTTCGCTTAATTCTAAAAAGATAAATTATTTGCATTTTGTTTACTTTGATTTTTTCAATTCGCATAGCCTTCCAAGTCCAAACCGTAATCACTGAAATTGGTTGTTTTATTTTTGAACGATAAGGCAATTTAAGCAAATCTTTTTCATAATAGGAATTACATAAGATATAGCCCAAGATTAAAAAGAAAACAACCGTAATAATAATTGAAATCCAATTAACCTTTTCTGTGCCTTCATAGGCAAAAACTAAGCCTATAAATAGAATGATAAATAACCAGCAATAATAAATTAACCCGATTCTTCCAAGTTGAATAAAATGTTTTTTCACTTAGATCCCTCATTACATTAATAGCGAATTTTTACCTGTAAATTACTATGACTAGAAGTATCATACAGCGTCTTGAGATACAGCTCATATTCAGGATGTTCATTGATTAAAGTTTTATAAGCTTCAGAAGCATGAATTTTAGCTAATTGACTGTTCTTTAAGTGATTCTGACCAGTGTAAAAATTATAATTCATTTCTGCAAACAAACGTCCCATTTTACGAATAAGATCCAGTGAATCCCTGTTCTTCTTCAAGTCGGTTTGCATCAAATTTGCTGCTAAAGTACCAAGCTGAAGATTTTTTAGATAATCATGAAAATGCATCAATGTGTAGTCCTGACTCTCATGATCATCAAGATATTTGCGCATATCAAATGATTTTCGAACATAAGTAATGTGTTTTTGGTGAAGACGAACTACGCCATATCCTTGATCAGTTGAGCAAAAACTCGAAGTAACTACTTCTGTAGTTGGTGTCATTTCTTGCGGTCCCAAGATATTTTGAGCATGAATATGACCGGAAAAAGCCAACTTAACATTATAGCGAGCGCACAATCTTCTAACTTCTGCAGCATTATCCAAAACATAATTTTGGTTGACTACAGGATTATGAGCATACAAATTGTGATGCATGAATAAAATTGGCCGCAAATGCTGCTGGGAAGCCTTCTTAAATTGCTTTTCCAACCATTTCAATTCATCTTTATTGATAGCACCCCTTGTAAAAGGCGCAGTTGTCGTTTCTTCTTTGCCATAATAGTTTGAATCAGCCAAAACAAGCAAGTAATTAGGATTAAGCTGGACGCTATAAGCTAAAGAATTGCTATCTTCATCTTCAGAGGCCCAATAGCTTTTATCAAAAATAGACTTCCAAAACATCGGACTGATTTGACCTGCATAAAATTGCTTTTTGCCACGGAATTCTCTTGCCCAGCCATCAAAAATATCATGATTGCCAGGTACAACTAATAATTTTGTTTTAGTTAATCCTTTGAAAATTTGAGCAAACCTTTCAGCAGAATTTCTTTCGCCATTAAATGTAACGTCGCCAGTAACAACGATTGCCGCAGGCTGCTTTTCGTTAGCCATTTTGACAAAAGACTTAAGCACTGTTTCTTGATAATATAAATCTTTTCCTTGGCTTGTCTTTTGCATTCTGGAAAAGGCTTGACCATTATCATGCAAAACATCAGCGATTAAATGTGTATCAGAGATTACCCAAATTTCTGTATTGAGATCATTTGTGATCATTTTTATTAGCCCAGTATTGATAGAAATCTACTCTTAAGTTACCGTTGAACAACTTACGCTTCTTCGTTGCTTTCTTGCCGAAGCATTTTTCAAAGTTAGGATCTGCTGTCAAATAATATTGACTGAAGCTGGATAAAGGTTTAAAAACCTCACCCATCTGCTGATATAAAACTTCAGCTGATTTACGATCTTTCAATCTTTTACCATAAGGAGGGTTTGCAATAATAATTCCGTTCTCCAAATCAGTCGCAAAATCTTTGACTGCTACCTGCTTAAAGCGAATATCTTGCAATACTCCTGCATTGTGAGCATTAAGCTTTGCAACTTCCAAAATAGATTGGTCGATATCGCTAGCCCAAATTGGTGCCTCTAACTCTTTTACTTGACTTTTTGCTTCTTCAACTGCATCTTTATGCAATTGTGGATCAAACCAGTCAAAGCCATCAAAAGCGAATTTACGCCAAGTACCAGGAGCTACATTCTTGGCAATTAAAGCTGCTTCAATTGCCAGAGTTCCAGAACCGGTCATTGGATCAATCAATGGATGAGTTCCATTATATGGCGTTAAAAGAAGCAAGCCTGCAGCGAAGTTTTCCTTCAAAGGTGCACCACCATGTTCAATTCGATAGCCGCGTTTAAATAAACTAGCACCAGTTGTATCTAATGAAATCCGTGCCTTATTATTATAAATATGAACATCTAGCGGATATTCGTTGCCACTTTCGGGAAGAAAACCACGACGATGATATTCAGACGTCATTTTATCAACAATTGCTTTTTTTACAATTGACTGAACGTCCGGCTCTGAATGAAGCTTAGATTTAACTGCCCTTCCTTGGACCGGAAATTTAGCATCAACTGGTAATAACTCTGCCCAGTCATAGTCGTAGACTTCGTTATACAAAGTGTCAAAATCTAAAGCTTTAAATTCTTTAAGCAGAATTTTGATTCTGTCTGCTGAGCGAAGCCACAGATTGGTTTTGACGATATCAGCTTGCGTTCCCTTGAAAAAAACGCGTCCATTTTCAGTTTGCGTTTGATAACCTAAATTATTTAGTTCTTTAGCAACAACACTTTCAAAACCAGCACCCATTGTTGCATAAAGTTGATATTCTTTCATACAATGCTCTTTCGTTTCTTTTTGATTAAAAAAAGAGTTGAACCCCAAAAAAGAAGCTCAACTCTGCCGTGTGAATTTCTATAAGCCACGTTTTGTTCCAGCAATCCTTGGCGAGATTACCTTCAGCAGCCATCTATCTTTATTGCTTTAAGCAATAATCCGACCTTTAGTTCAATTTCTTAGATCGAGACGCCCCCACCAAATTTGGGTTACACGCTCGCAGGGTTTACCTCGTTCCACCAAAACCGTTTCCGATTTTGCTTCGTCACTGTGGCACTTTTCAGGATACTTATGCATGTCCGCAGATTTAGCATTTTTTCCGCCGTGATTAAAAATCCTCCAGCTTATTAGGCTGAATACGATCACTACGAGCATCGCAGCTCGTGCGTGCGTGGACTTTCCTCAGCTAGCATAAAGCTAACCGCGACTGCTCAAAATTCACACTGTCAATTAATTATAACAAAATATACTATTTTTGCAAGCTTACTTTTGTAATCCGTATACTCGTTGTTCCAAATTGTAAACTTTGCGTTCTAGGGTAGAAATTCTTTGAATGATAGCCATATTCGTTGAGATTTCACCTTGCGTATCAATTTCTTCAAAGCTGGTATTGCTGTGATGATTGGTTGGTGTGTATGTTCTGACATCTTCAGGTTCAGTAACAGCAACAGAAGTTTGAACATGCTTTTGTGTTTCTTTTGCTTCCATCAATTCGCGTTGCAACTTACCGATTTGTCCGTATAAATCTTCAATAATAGAAGAAAAAGTTTCGTAATCTGAGATGATTTGATCAAGATAAGCATCAACTTCATCTGGATCATAGCCTTTTACTTTATTTCTAAATTGTTTCTTTAAAATATCTTCTGATGATAATTTGATATCGTTTAAATTTGCCATCGACTGACAACTCCCTTTCATTCTCTTTTATTTTAGCAAAAAGCAAGAAAGCATTAAATAACTAAAAGCACTTTAGTAAAACTTTAAACTTTATTGATTAAAATTATTGCTTTCGTGATTCTCCTGATATTCCTCAGCTGCATCTTGCAAATCATAAAAATCAATTAAATCAAGTTGATATTCATGATCTTTTTGATACCTTCTTATACTATTAAAATCGTATTTTGGTTTTCCTGGATGTTCTTCATCATAAATCATTAAAGCCCGATCAGTGTGACGCAACATAAAATTTTGATAGTTTCGCAGTTGCATGGGACTTTGATAGGGAGTATTAGAAGTTGATGCAAAAAAATCAACTTGGTTTTTCAAATTTAAAAAAGCAGCTTGATTGTTTTCGTTCCAGTGGTTTGCAAACTCCTCATATGGCGTCATGATCGAAACTCTTACTGGATAATCCTTTCTAAGTTCGATTCCGGCCTGTGTTGCCCATTGTTCAACACCAAGATTAGCACCGGTAATGATCCAATCTAATTCTCCGTCATCTAATCTTGCTTTGAAGTAATTGCTTAAAGCATATTTAATTACCGTAATTTTGGGGTCCTTATCACCAAAAACATTTAATTCATAGCTACGATATCCAGTTACCCACAAACGTTGCATAATACAAGAAGCTTCCTTTTATTCAAAAACCATCTCTTTATTGCTATAATGCTAACAGGAGTGAAGTCAATGGTCAAATATCCTAGCGGTAGCATGGCCGCTTTTAGAAAACCAGCAAATAAACCAAAATTAAGTCGTGCCTATCATCATAAAAAAGGTGTAAATTTTTCTGATCGTGGGATGACGCTGGAACAGCAAATCAATGAATCGAATAAGTACTACCTTGAAGAAGAAATTGCAGTAGTTCATAAAAAGCCTACTCCTATTCAAATTGTCAAGGTAGATTACCCGAAACGGTCAAAGGCCGTAATTCGTGAAGCTTATTTTAGACAAGCCTCAACTACTGATTATAATGGTGTGTATCAAGGATATTACCTTGATTTTGAAGCAAAAGAAACAAGAAATAAGACCAATTTCCCTTTGAAAAACTTCCATGAACACCAAATTTTTCATTTAGCTGAATGTTTGAAACAAGATGGAATTTGCTTTACAATTATTGGATTCACAAGCTTGCAGCGTTATTTTGTTACGCCTGCTAGTTTCGTCATTAAAGCGTGGTGGTCCAAAGATAAGAGCTCAATGACTTTAAAAGAAATTGAAGATCATTCAATTGAAATCAAATCTGGCTTTCGTCCTACTCTACCATACCTAATGGCTGTTGATCATTTTATTTCAGTTAGGAAAGTGAACAATGACAAGTAGAAGTAATGGCTCTAGCCGCGCAAACGCGTCACGAGAATCTCGCAGAGCTAACAATAAGAAGCGGAAAAACAACCGCATATGGGTACAAATTATCAAATGGATTTTCTTGTTGATCTTATTGGTAGTTGTATCCGGTATTGGATTATTTGCATATTATGCAAAAGATGCTCCAAATATTAGTCAAGACCAGTTGCAAAGCGGCGGTACTTCGAGTCTTTATACAACAGATGGTAAATTTTTGCTATCTCTTGGCTCAGAAAAAAGAATTTATGTTAAAAACAGTAAGATTCCGCAACAACTAAAAGATGCTGTTGTTTCTGTCGAAGATAAGCGATTTTACTCAGATAAGCTTGGAGTTGATCCAGTCAGAATTATCGGCTCAATGGTAACTAATGCAAAAAGCAATAGTATTGCGGCAGGTGGTTCTACGATTACTCAGCAATTAGTAAAATTGACCGTCTTTTCAACTGCAGCTTCGCAAAGAACTTTAAAGCGTAAGGCTCAAGAAGCATGGCTTGCGATGAAAGTTCAACGCGAGTTCAGCAAAGATCAAATTCTGGAATTCTATATTAATAAGGTATACATGAATTACGGTAATTATGGAATGGGCACCGCGGCAAATTACTATTACAACAAGTCGCTTAGTCAACTTGATTTAGCCCAAACTGCTTTAATAGCTGGGATGCCTAACGCTCCAGTTGCTTATGATCCGTACCTCTATCCTGCCAAGGCCAAGTATCGGCGCGATATTGTGTTAAAGGCTATGCTTAATAACAATAAAATTACCAAATCGCAATATACGAAAGCCGTTAATGAAAGCATAACTAAGGGCTTGGTAAAGCATAAATCAAGCAGCGAATCTAAGTTGCGCAAGATTGATGATCCATATATTAAGGAAGTTATTTCTGAAGTTAAGAAAAAGGGCTTTGATCCTTATAACGATAACTTAAAGATTACAGTTAACATCAATCAAAAAGCACAGAACAAATTGTATGAATTAGCCAACAATGGTTCAATTCCATTTACCAACAACGCAATGCAAATTGGTGCCACTGTCGTTGATCCAACAAATGGTCACGTTATCGCAATTCTAGGTGGTCGCCATTTGCCATCAGTTCAATTAGGACTTGACCGTGCCGTTCAAACAGGAAGATCAACTGGTTCTTCGATTAAGCCGGTTTTGGATTATGCTCCTGCTATTGAATATTTGAATTGGTCAACTGCAAAAATTCTGGAAGATACCAAGTACGTATATCCTGGTACTAATATTCAGCTTTATGACTGGGATAATAAGTATATGGGTGCAATGACAATGCGGTATGCTTTGGAACAATCACGTAACGTGCCGGCTGTTAAAACATTGGCTAAAGTTGGTGTGAAGCGTGCATCTGTCTTTGCGAAGAGAATGGGCATTAATGTTCCAGCAAGTTCAGGTCTGTCAGTTGCGATCGGTGCTAACGCCTCTAGTTTGCAAATGGCTGGAGCTTACAGCGCCTTTGCTACTGAAGGTATTTATCATAAACCACAATTTGTATCTAAGATTGAAACTCCAGATGGTTTAACCAGAAATTATGATTCAAGCGGTGTACGGGTTATGAAGCGTTCAACTGCTTATATGATTACCGATATGCTTAAAGGTGTTATTAAGAAAGGATCAGGTACATCTGCAAAAATTTCAGGTCTCTACCAGGCTGGTAAAACTGGTACTGTTAAGTATTCTGAGACTGAACTCGCTAAGTACCCTAGTTACTCGTCAACACCAAAGGATTCTTGGTTTGTTGGTTATACTAAGAGTTACGTCATGGGTGTTTGGACAGGCTATGACAATTTAAAGGACGGAACTATTTCAGGTGCTGGTCAGCAATCGGCTCAATTGATTTATAAGAGCATGATGAAATATCTGATGCAGAATAAGGCAAATACTGATTGGGTAAAGCCTTCATCAGTTATTAGAGCTAAAATTGTTAAAAACTCTAATCCACCTGAAGTTGCTTCTGCCGGGCAGTCAGGTGAATGGCAATTATTTGTTAAGGGTCATGCTCCTGCTGGATTAACTGATAACTCTTCAAGTTATGACGAAGAAGATGAAGAATCGAATACGAATGAACAGTCTTCATCAAATGCTCAAGACAGTCAAAGCCAGCAAAGCAGCAGTTCTGAAAATGGCAGTACAACTCAGTCAAGCAGTGCTGAACGTTCATCACAGAATAATTCAAGCTCAGCATCTTCTAGTTCGAGTTCTCAATCGAGTCGAAAGAAAGAAGAAAATACCGATAACAATAATAACAATCGAGATAATCGTTAAACAAAAAACAAGTTTGGTTTTTCCAAACTTGTTTTTCTTTGCTCTATTTTTCTGGTGGTAAATAAGAATATGGATCAGGATTTTTTGCACGAGCCGGCATTGTATATCTGCCAAAACGAATCATCGCGTGATGAGTATGAATCCATTCTTCTTTTGGCAAAAGCTCTTCCAATCTTTTTTCAACTTCATGCGGGGTAGCCTTTGCAGGAACAATATGAAATTTTTTCGATATTCTCGAAACGTGCGTATCAACCGCAATTGCCGGAACTCCGAATCCTTCGGCTAGAACGACATTGGCAGTTTTCTCTCCTACTCCCGGCAATTGCATTAATTTCTTTTTATCAGCCGGAATTTGACTATCATATTTATCAACCAAAATTTGCGCTGTCGCCTTTAAATGTTTAGCTTTTGAATGATATAATCCAATCTTCTCAATATCGTGTTCAATTTTCGCGATTGGAGCCTTTGCCAGTGCTTGCGGTGTTGGAAAATCTTCACTAAATTGTGGCATAACACGATTTACCATCTTATCAGTCGTCTGTGCACTCATTAAAACGGCACATAGCAAATGAAATTTACTATCCCATTGCAATTCGCTTTTTGCGCCCGGGTATAAACTGGCAATTCTTTTTAAAACAGCTAGGGCTTCCTGATCGCTTAATAACTTTTCTTTCATTTAACGATTCCTTTGCAAAAATTGTTTAACTTCTGAACTTGTTTTTAAATTGTGTCTTTGCCAATTTAAGAGGATTCGATCAACGTACTTCAAACTATACGCTTGTGATAAAACAGCCTCTCTAAGAGCTAAATTGATGATCTCAGGCGAATAATGATCAACATTCAACCAAGAAGCAATTTCTTCACGCTCAATCGGACTAAGATATCGACCAAATTCAATTTCAAACTGACGTGCGATTCGATTTAACGGATTATTTTCCAAACTATCGCTGATCTTAGTACTATTTTGTTGACGTTGATCTTTTACCAAAACATGCTCGTTAAGATATTCATCCAATTTATCATATAAGGGTTTTAGACTATAATTGTCTGCTATCCTGTTTTGAGAATCCGTAGTTTGTTCAATTGCCAAATAATTTTGGTCAATCAATTGTTGAATTAGGTTGGCTACTTCACTAACTGAGAGATTTGTATTGGCCGCTATTTTTTCATTTGATGGAAATTGTTCGCCATGTTGAGCAAAGGCTTCCAATTGAATTATTAGCAGTAATTCTGCATCAGAAATATGAAGTTGCGGATAATATGCGATTAAGCCGTTAGGTAAAGTAGTAAAGCCTAAGTTTCGGTAATCATTAAAATGCATAAAAATTTCCCCTTTAAAAAAAGTTGAACTAATTAATATTAGTCCAACTTTTTAAATTATTATTTGTTTTTTTATGGTTGCATTCTATTGATCAATCTTGGAAATGGAATTGCTTCACGAATGTGATCAAGGTGACAAACCCAAGCAATTGTTCTTTCAAAGCCCATACCAAAGCCTGAGTGAGGAACACCGCCGAATTTACGTAAATCAAGATACCATTGATAGTCTTCAAGATTAAGTCCAGCATCTTCAATTTGTTGCTTTAAAATTTCGTAGTTTCCTTCACGCTCAGAACCACCAAAGATTTCACCGTAGCCTTCAGGTGCAATTACATCAGCACATAAGTATTCCTTTGGATTTTCTGGGTTTTTCTTCATGTAGAATGGCTTAATTGAGGTTGGATAGTTGACAATAAAGACTGGACGATCGTATTGCTCAGAAATGTAACCTTCATCTGGAGCACCAAAGTCATCGCCCCACTTAAAGTCTCGTCCAGCGTCTTGAAGCATTTTAACTGCATCATCATATGGAAGACGTACAAAATTGCCTTCGGTGGTTGAACGAAGTTTTTCAGGATCACGACCTAAAATGCGAAGCTCGTATTCATTGTTATCCAAAACTTGCTTAACCATATAAGCCAAGTATCTTTCTTGGAGGTCTAATGATTCATCTTGGTGCATCCAAGCCATTTCAGGTTCCATCATCCAAAATTCAGTCATGTGACGACGACCCTTTGATTCTTCTGCTCTAAATGTTGGCCCAAAAGTAAAGATTTTACCATAAGCCATGGCACCAGCTTCACCATAAAGTTGACCTGATTGTGACAAGTAAGCGTCACGATCAAAGTAATTAACGTGGAATAATTGAGTAGTACCTTCTGGAGCTGAATGCATGAAAATAGGTGCATCAAACTTGATGAAACCTTCTTTTTCAAAGAAGTCAACAGTAGCCTTGAACATAGTATTTCTAATTTGCATAATTGCAAATGGCTTCTTTGATCTTAACCATAAATGACGGTGATCAAGCAAAAAGTCAATACCATGTTCCTTGTTACCAATTGGGTAACCTTCATTGTTGCTTACAATCTTCAAATCTGAAATTTGAATTTCGAAATCAAAGTGTGAACGTTCATCTTTGTGAACTGTTCCTGTAATATAAAAACTTGCTTCTTGACGTAAAGTTTTAGCTGCTTCAAAAATTTCATCAGAAACATCATTATTACGAACAACACCTTGGAAAAATGCGGTACCATCACGCAATTGCAAGAAGATGATCTTACCACTTGAGCGTTTGTCTGTTAACCAAACATGCATTTTGACTTCTTCATCAACATGTTTAGAACAATCTTTAATTGAAATCAATTCTGTCATAAAATTCCTATCCACCTTTTTATCTTTTTACTGTTATATCATATCATAAACTTACAGATTATCGACTTCGTTTATTGCTTTTCCTGTCTTAAAATCATAAAGCGTGTAGCCGAGATTGCCTTTGCTATTTTGATAGGCAACTTCCCAAACTGGATTATTTTGATACCAGCCTAAATTAATGCCTTTAATTGTAGCTCCTTTATGTGCAGCAGTGAAAGTACTTTTGATTTTGCTTTGACTGGTACCTTTGCTTGCTTGGTAGAGATAAGCCTTCTTGGTTTTAGGCAAATAAACAAAATAGTAAGTCTTCCCTTTGCTATCAGTTCCTTTTAAAGCATAGCTGCTAACGCCACGATCTAAATGATAGTAAGTCTGTACGTTAGTTATTGCCGTTTTTTGTCTAGCAATTTGAGCAATCTGTCGATCATTGCCTCTGCCAATACTGCCCGCTCTGAAAAATACGAAAATGCTGGCAATATATAACAAAATTGCGATTACAATAACCCAAATAATAAACTTAATTGTTTGTCTAGTGTCGTCTCTGATCATAATTATCTAGCTTTGTCTTCAATTCTTTTCTTGTAATTTGCTCAGTTTTGACTGGAATTGCCTTAATAAATTCTTGACCGTAGTTTTCAGTCCATAGTCGTGAATCTAAAATTACGAACTGACCATGATCTTTTTCACCACGTATTAATCTCCCAATTCCTTGTCGCAAGCGAACAACCGCACGCGGCAAGCTGTCTTCTTCAAAGACATTAACTCCAAGGTTCTCTAAGCGTTTTTGTCTTAAGCAAACTTCAGGCTGATCAGGAGATTCAAATGGCAATTTTGCAGCAATGACGAGAGCAACGCCACAGTCATGAAAGTCTATTCCTTCCCAAAAACTGTCCGCACCAATAATAATTGCCTTTTTAGCAATACTAAAACGTTTAGCAATTCGATTATTTGAACCGGTTATGCCTTGAGCTAAGATTTCAAAGTCCTTTAGTTTCGGATTGTTGACGATTTTAGAAAAAGTCTCACGGATGGTGTCCAAATTCGTCATTAAAATTAGAACGTGATTCTTTTGAAGCAAATCAGACGTAATAATTTCTTCAATTGCTTTTTCATATTCTTCACTATTCGGCTTTGGCATGTCTTTAACCGCTAAAACTTCTAAATGTTTATTTAAATTAAAGGTGCTTTTTCCAATATAAGTAATTGGCATCAGTTTTTCAACTGATAACTGTCCAATTGCATAAGAAAAGTCATGATCAACAGTCAAAGTAGCACTGACAAAAAGCAGATGATCAAAACGATTGTAAATTTGCTTTAATTCTTTATCTGCATCCAGCATTAACCACTTCAAATTGGAACTTAATGGATCTTCTGGGTTAGTGGCAACCAGGATAAAGCCCTCTTCTTGCAAATTATCCTTATTATTGATCAAATCAGCAAGCTGATAGCTTTTTTCGCTGTAGTCATCCAATCGATCAATTTGCTCAGTTATTTCACTTAAAAGACTTTCTTCGTTAGCAAGCAAGCTTGTTTGTTCTTGATAAAGCTGAAACAAAATCTGATTGGTTTCTTGTCTGACCTGTTCAAGCTTTTGCTGGAAGGCTGGAAGTTGAGACCGAAAAGCTCCATCATCAGGAAACAAAGTCTTGCCTTGAAAACTTAGCTGCAAATTTCCGTTCGGAAGCAAAGATTGACTGATTGCCAAATCTTTTTGTTCGTAGAGCGCTTTTTGTAAATCATTAATTTGATAAATTAACGCTAAAATCTCAGGATCAAGTTTTTTCAACAAAAAGTTTAATTCAACGTCTTCAGAAAACTGATTTTGTACACTGTCCTCCGCGTAATAAAGCAAATTGCGCAAGTGACTTAAAACGCCCCATAAAGATTCAAACTGCAAAGAATCATTTCGTGAGGAGATAGCATTTTCTTTAAAGCGGTGAGCTTCATCAATTACTAAATATGGATTCTGCCCCCAAATTGTGTCCATGTAATGATTGGCCAAATAAGCATGGTTAGTTACTAAAATATCCGCCTCTTCTTGCCGCTCGCGGGCCAAATTCCAAAAATCTACTTCAGCAAAACGACTGCCAACTCTAGCATCCCCTGGATGAGAAATCTGCGTAAATAAAGGAGCGTTGTAATTAGTCAATTGCAGCTCATCCAAATCCCCAGTTTTGGTTTCGGTAAGCCAAACTAGAATTTGCATTTGCAACACTAAGGTAGGCTTATTAGGAGTTCCTTTAAATAAACTCTGTACAAAGCCATCCAAATCAATATAATGACTGCTCGATTTTACTACTTCCGCTTTCAAATCCAATTTGGTGATTTCAAGCATTTGCGGAATTTCACGATCAATAACTTGATCCTGCAATACTTTTGTAGGTGCAGCAATTACTAATTTTCTGCCTGAATATAATTCATATGCGTAACTGAAAAGATACGAAAATGTCTTTCCCGTGCCATTAGGTGCTTCCACCATCATTGCTCGTTCATTAGGATCTTTAATAAATTGATGCAAGTGATTGATTAAATCCACCTGTGCTTTGCGATAATTCAGTTTTCCCTTGAACATTTCTTTCTTAGTTTTATTGTCCTGAGGGAACTTATTATTTTCACCTGCAAAACGTTCAGATGGGTCAATCTGTTTTTGTAAAATTATATTTCTGACTTGAATAAATTCTTTGGCAAGTGGTCGTTTTTGCTTGCGATAGTAGTCAGCAATTTTATTCAAGACCCATGATGTATCTCTCACCAACTCAGACGATAAAGAACCTAAAGTATTTAAGGTAGCCTGTGGCAGTTTTTCCAAGCGGTGAATGATATCAATTAATAAGATCGCTGTTCCATATGCATCTGAGTCAGCCTTATGTGGGTTCAAATGCTTAATAGCTAAACGCGAAGTTAAATCACTTAACTTGTATGATGGTAAAGTTGGAAAAGCTATTTTTGCAAGTTCAACAGTATCAATTGCTTTATTGGTTAAGGCTGGATATCCATGCTGCATTAACTCGTAATTCAAAAAAGGCAGATCGAAATTAACGTTATGAGCAACAAAAACTGTATCCTCCAATATAGCAATAATTTTCTCGGCATAGTGTGAAAAGTCGGGAGCCTTTTCGACGTCTTCATTATGAATCCGCGTTAAATTCTGCACTGATAAAGGAATTTTGCGATGGGGATTGATCATAAAGGAGTAAGTCTTAACGACTTTCATATTTTTAATAATCGCACAGCCAAACTGAATGATATGATTATTATTTTCTCTCTGCGTTCCTGTTGTCTCCAAATCTACTACCGCAAAAGTATCTTTTGCGAAGATATTAGCCATCTTTGCCCTCCTTTCATTGTGTAATTCAGTTTTATTTTAATCTACTTTTACAACTTTTTTAGCATCTAACAAAATTAAATACTTACTCTTAACATTTTTGCCACTGAATTCTGTCAGCGCTTTTTCATATAGTCTTAATTGCCCTGCATACTTTGCTTTAATTGCTGCAATAGCCCGTTCAAGATGCGTCTGATCAACGTGGTCAGTTTTATAGTCAAATAGAATAATGCCATCGTGATCTTCATAATAACCGTCAATAGTACCGTGAACCAGTATTTTGGCATTCGGATCGGAAAAATCCTTAAATAATGTTTTAGCGGACAATAAGCTTGAAAAATCTACTTCTCGTTTTAGTCGATCGGGATGTTTCCAAAATTCTTGAGCAAAATCACTGTTTACAAACCAATTAATTTGGTCTTGATGAATACTTGGTACAATATCCGGATTGAGTTTTTTCTGGGTGATTAAAGTTTTAATTTCATCAGCCAGCTGACCCTCCTGGCGATCACAGTAATCATAATACTGCAGAATAAGGTGAGTTGCAGTACCTATTTCAGCTCCTGTAAATTTAGTCTCAAAAAGGAAATTAGGCTTATCATCGATCGGCTGCAAATAGCGATTGGTAGATGCAATTAGATGACTATTCTCCAAATCAGTATCAAGTGGATCGTTGAATGCTTTCTTAATTTCGGAAACAGCTTGATAAGCTGTCGTTTTGCTGGCATCATTGAAAGGATAAGTAAAATCAAACAGTTTTTTGGTTGTCTCATTTAATAAATCATATTCGTCATTATTAGTTTTGTCTTCTTGTTCATTTGGAACTGGCTTCAATTGATCATCGTATTTGATATAAATCAGATCCTCAGTCTGATCAATTGCAGGACTGATATCGTTCATTTTTTGTGCAATATGACGATCAAAAGCAAGCGCTGGTCCAATGAAGCTAAGAGCACTATTTGATGAAAGCTTATCAGCTAATGACAATTTATCCTTGAGATTAAGTTTATTTTTCCAGCTCTGTACTTTTTTATCAAAATTGGCAATATCTCCTACCATAACTAGTTTTTGCTTAGCCCGCGTCAAAGCGACATAAAGAATTCTAGCCTCTTCTTCAAGGAGCTGCTGTTTTTTATTGACGTTATCGATTGCTTTAACCAATGAGTCCAGACGATATTTGCTTTCTTTGATTGTTAATCCCAAAGAACTTCCAGTAATAACATAATTGCGAGTTAAATCACGCATCTGATAATGGTGTTCCATTCCAACATAAAAAACAATCGGAAATTCTAGTCCCTTCGAGCCATGAATTGTCATTAATCTTACTGCATTACCAGCTTTCTTAGTAAGAAGTGGTTGTGCCAAGTCCTTTTGTGAGCGGCGCATGCGGTTGATGAAGTTAATAAATTGATACAAGCCCTTGAAACCGGCACTTTCATAAGAATTAGCTCGCTCATACAAAGCTTCCAAATTTACTCGGCGCTGTTGTCCATTAGGCAGAGCCGTCATAATTTCCAATAGATTGGTTCGCTCATAAATACTCCAGATCAATTCTGAAATTCGGTGCGTTGCAGCAAAATCACGCAAACTATCCAATTTATTTAAGAAGTCTTTAATTCGCTGGCTTAATGAATCATTACTTGCAACATAAGCTAAAAGTGCACTGTAAAAACTGGTCTGCTTGTTTTTGATTCTGATTTTTGCTAAATCTTTTTCATCAAAACCAAACAAAGGGGAACGCAAAACTGTTACCAAAGGAATATCCTGGTCCGGATTGTCGATTATTTTGAGATAATTCATCATAATCGTTAGTTCAAAAGTTTGGAAATAGTTTTGGGCGTCAGTTACAAAAAGTGGCAGATCATTTTTAGCAAATTCCTGCATGATTTGCAGATTATCACTACGACTTCTGGTTAAAATAGCGATATCGCTATAGCGGAAAGGTCGCAATTTTCCCATATGTGAATCGAAGACTTGCAGTTTTTCTTTTTCAAAATGTTTAATCCGGTTAATTACCATCTGAATTTCTGAAAAATCAATGTCTTGATCATCATCGCTATTAGCACTGCTCTTTTCATGAAAAATTACTTCACTGGCTTGATCCAAATGAGCTGGATAATAATTGGCCCCAAATACCAACTGGCCTTCAGATTTGTAGTCAATTCCGCCAAAATTTCGACTTAAAAGCGGTTTAAATAAATGATTGACTATTTTGGTGACAGGTCTTGTCGAGCGGAAATTATCGGACAACAAAATTCGCTCTTGTGAAGAATCACTTTTTTGACCAAAATCGTGATATTTTTTTAAAAACAGACTAGGTTCAGCCTGTCTAAAACCGTAAATAGACTGCTTTACATCCCCTACCATGAAGACAGTGTTTTTATCCTTGTCTTTAATAGTCTGAATTATGTTTTCCTGCAGCGGGTTAATGTCCTGATATTCATCAACTAAAATTTCTTTAAACTTGTCACGATAAAAATCGCGTGCCAAAGAAGCATTGGAAGTGTCTGAAGAAAGAATTTGATATGCAAACTGTTCCATATCACTATAATCAAGCAAGTTCTCAGCTGCCTTAAGCTCACCAAAATGCTTAATCAAAGCCTCTTCTGCCTTGACGATCGTTTTCATGATTTTCTGGCCGTGATGCATAACTTTAATTTGTTCATCTTCATCGCTCGCAAAGAAAGCTGTAAAAATATCAAAAATTTGATTTTTTGCTTCTGCCTTCAAATCCTGCGTGGTTTGATAAAATTCTTGCAAATCTTCATCCCAATTGCTTGATTTTCGTGGTTTTAATTCAAAAATACAGCTGCGCAGTCGTTCTCTTAATTCGTTATAGTCTAAATCATCGTTTAGTCCCTTTGAGAAGAGCTTGACTTTTTGAAGGAATAAACTGAAATTTTGATTTACTTTTTGCAATTCCTTACTTTGCATAGCCGGATCCGTCAGAATTCGCTCAATTTTCTCAACCAAACCTTTGATGTTTTCTTGCAGGTAAGGTTTAATTTGCTCTTGCCATAAATCACTTTTAACAATGCAGTCTTCAATTGCATAAGAATCAGGCAAACTCCTCAACCAATCAATATAATTGGGTTTTGTCATTGCAAAGTTATACAGATCGAGCAAAAGATCATGCGCAGCTTCTGCATCCCGATCACCAGCAAAATTATTGTAGAAATCAATGAAATCTTGATTGTCTTCTGCTGTCAAAAAACTGCTTTCAATATCTTTTAGAGCTCGTTCTCTAAGCAAAGCTGCCTGTGTTTCATCAGTCAAGGTGCTGAAGCTGGGATCAAGATTGATAACATAATAAAAACGATGAATTACTTCCAAACAAAAAGCATCGATGGTTGAAATATTGGCCGTATCGATTTTATTCAATTGGCGGCGCAAGTATCTTTTTTGATTGCTAGATTGCAAGGCCTGCGTCAATGCATTTTTGATTCGTTCCTTCATCTCTTCAGCGGCGGCTTTGGTAAAAGTAACAATCAGCAACTGATCAACATCAGTACCACTTAAAATTTCATCTAATACCCGTTGAACCAAAACCGTGGTTTTCCCTGAACCTGCAGAAGCGGATACCAAAATATCCTTGCCACGATCATCGATAGCTTGTTGCTGTTCCTTAGTAAAAGGCATTAATCTGCATCCTTTCCTAGTGTTTCTCTAATCTTGCTCAATAAGTCTTTTTTGTCGATTTTAGTAATTTCGTGATACTGGTTTTGTCGCAACATGGCATCAAAGAAGAAAATATCACGATAATCAGAGTAAGTTAAAGCATTGCTGCTTTTTCCATATTTATATGGATTTAGTTTTATTTTTCCAGATAGAATCTGTTGGGATGCCTGCTTAATTAAGCATTCATCATACTGTAAGAGCAAATTGATTTCTTCTTCGCTAAAGTTGCGGTTAGCAGGCAAATGAAAGTCGCCATTTCTTTTAATTCTTAAATCAGTATAAAGCTCAGAAACTGGTTGGCTCTTTGACAAAAGTGGTTGTGCCTCCGTCAAGATTTCGGGATCATTTGAAATTAATCCGGTATACATTAACTTAGGCTTGCTGTCTAAAGCATTAGTTTTAATTGTCAAATCACTGCCGATCAGATTTGAACTGTTTAGTCGTTCTAGCTGCTGGGTCGCTGTCTGATAGAAAGCACCTAAAAGGGAGAGCTTTTCTTCACCAGCAAAAAATTGCTGGTTCTTGCTTAAAACATCTAGGTATGACACCATCTGCAAACTAATACCACTGTAGAAAAGACTAAGATCAAATTTTTTAGCAGATGATTTGTAATCAATTATTTGAGCTAGAACCTGATTTTTACCACTGACAGGAGCTAAATCTACTCGATCCATTTTTCCGCGCAATTGAGCTTTATGCTGCCCTGACAAATCAGAGAGTGGCAAGGATAAACCGTTAACTTTTTCTCCTAATCCAAAACTAAGTTCAGAATATTTTGCCCTTAATGGTGTTTGAATGAGGGACTTGCGCCAGTTTCTTGCAACTTTTGAAGTAGTTCGATCCAAGCAAGTAAATAAGTACTTGTTAAAAGGATCATTCATTAGCTGAGCATATTGTCCTTCTTGCTGCATCTGAAGACGAGCTTCATTTAATAATTTTTCCAGTTCAGACTGATCAATATTGCCTAAATCGAGTTTTTTACGATTCAATTCTTTTACTAATCTGTCAAAAGTTTCATGGAAATAGTTTCCGGCTTGAATAACGTCAAGTTCATTTTCAAACCGTTTCCGCAAACGTAAGCCGTAGTTTAAGAAATATTCATATGAATTTTCATAAAATGTCTCTAACTGTGATACAGAGGCATTCAAATTTTGTCCATATAATTCTTGTGCTAGTCCTTCTCCAATATTGACAGGCTGATTATCGTAAATGCTTGCTTTCAAAACGGCATTTGTTTTTTGTGGAAGCTTTTGCTTTGCCAAATCCAATAGTTGCTCAATGGCTTTACTATTTGAAATTGATTTTAGATATGTCAAATATCCCAAACTAGCCTCGGGATTAGTAATAAATGACAGCAATTCCTGCAGATTATCTGGCAGATCATGCTGGCTCATTTCTGGGGCATTATCTTGCTTTAAACGCTCATAAAAAAGCGATGGCTTCAATTCCTCATTGGCAGCATTCAATACCGGATAAGAAAGATATACGCGGTCTTCGGCTAAAGCAAGAGCTAGACCAAACTGATAATTTTGATCCAAATTGTTTAAATCCTGGCGATCTTCCAGGTATGAATCCTCATCAAAATCGGCGGCCATTTGCGCTAAGTTCTCCGAACTCAAAAATCCTGGTGTTTTTTGAATTTTTGGCAGGTTGCAGCTGGTAGCACCGATGATAAAAACCTGCTTATAGCCATTGTTTTGAACCATTCCGATTTCAGAAATATTCACGGCATCCAAAGTTGATGGAATTTGTGAAAAGTTGGCCTCTTTAAAGCCGCTGATCAGCATCTTAAAGAATTCGTCCTGATCAAAATGATCTGGGCTAATTAAAAGATAATCGCGCAAAAGCTGCATAAGCAAACTCCACAATTGCTCTGGCTGCTCTGCTTGTTGCAAATCGCCTTTATCATTTGCCTCAGAACGCCACTTTTCCAACTGTGAAATTGCGCCGTTGTCAGCTAAGAAATTGAAGAAAATAGTAATTGCCTTTCGACTGCCCTCTTTATTATTTTCTGCATTTAAATCAGTAAACAGCTGCGTAACTTTATCAATAATATAGCTGCGCAATTTATCAATTCGACCGATCTCTTCAGGTTGCTTATCCAGGCGAATTACCTCAGCCTTGACAAAATCCGAAAAGCTCTTTTTCCAAAGATCATAATTTATCCCATGAGCCAAAACGAAGTTTTCTAGTTCATCAACATCGTGCAAATAGCTAGCTTCATCTTGATACCAGGAAGGAATTAAAAGTCTTGTTTTCAGAATGGTCAAAATGTTTTGCGTAGAAAGACGCTCATCTAGTTTAGCTAAATTTTCAATTAAAACCACAAGCGGATGATATTTCATCTCTTGCTGCAAGTCATCAAAATAAGGAATCTGATTTTGCCGTAGAATAGGCGTTAAATAAGTTTCATATTCATGAAGATTTGGTGCCAAAATCAAAAAATCGCGGTAACGATAATTATTTAATGCAACTTGCTGGTAAATCGTACGCGCAACAAAGTAGGCTTCTGCATAACGTGAATCCGCACGCACAAGCTGAACCTGTTTTAATTCATCATTTGCTGGAATAGTTTGTGTCCAAATGCCATTCAAAATCTCGCGACCGCTTTGCTTAGGTTGAAGCGGATAAGCCTCTGTTTGATAAGAGATCCTTCTTTCATCCAAAAAAGATGCAAGCTTATGAATCGTTTGCTGAATGACATAATCATAATCGCCTTCTTCAGCCTTGGGATTAATATCTCCGAGTTGAGTTTTGAAGGCTAAAGAAACGTTTTTAGCTTTTCTGAAGAGCAATTTGATTGTCAATTGTTCCTGTAAAGAAAAATGTGAGAAATCAGTAAAGTAAAAGCTAGCTGTCTTTAAATTTTGATTCTTAGCTAAAACTTGATTCAGCTGCAACTGCGCTTCGTTTTTGGTTGAAAATCTTCCAGCTGTCTTTTCAATAAAAGCATCATAGATAATTCTTAAATCATGCAGTTTTTTACGTGTTTCTTCATTTAAATTTTCGTCACTGAAATCATCTAAGTCGAGATTTCCATCGTGAACCTGTAAAATAGTATCGTAAAGTTGTTTTACCGTTCCTGAATTTGGCTTGTCTTCTTTAATAAGCATTAAGTCATTTTGCTTGTCCTGAATGATTTTGCTTAAAAGCATAGCTGCTGCAGCATCATCAAGTTGAGTTGGCAGACCAACTTCAGCATCTTTTAAGAAGTACCAAGCAAGACGTGAAAATGATAAAACTTGCAAGTTTTTAACTGTGGTTTCAGTTTTATGCTGACTTGCTGCAAGTTTTTTAATCGCCTTAACTTCTGTGGTAAACTTGATATGATTAGGAACGATGATGAAAGTTTCATATTCTGGATGCTTTTGATAATTGTTAATTGCTTCTTCCAGAATTTTTTCTTGTAATGGATCGGTTTGACGACCTGTTAAAATTTTGATCATTTGTTCGCAACTCCTTGCTTATTATTTTAGCACAGGAAATATTTTCTTCATTAAAAATCAAACTTGGAGACTAAGAAGATAATGAAAAGCTCTTATTTAGCACATGGAAAAGTTATTTTAATTGGTGAACACTCGGTCGTTTACGGCTATGACGCACTGGCACTTCCAATCAAAGCATTGAATATTCGCACAACTGTCGAAGATGGTTCGCAAATGTGGATGGACACAGCTCGCTACCATGGTCCCTATTTTGAAGCGCCGGATGAATATAACGGCCTCAAGTATGTAGTAAAAACAATTTTAAAAAAAGCTGGTCAACCCGATGCAAAATTAAAAATCACTTACACTGGTGAGATTCCAATGGAACGTGGTTTAGGATCCAGCGCTACCGTTGCCCTGGGCACAACTAAAGCTATGAACCAGTTTTTCAATTTGCAAATGACGGAAAACGAGATTATGGCTATCACCAATCATGCTGAAATGATCAACCACGGCAAGGCTTCGGGACTTGATGCGGCTACTGTTCATTCAGATTATCTGGTTTTCTTCAACAAACAAGCCGGTCCTAAAAAACTAATGGCAAAGTTAAATTCTACTTTGCTGATTATGGACACAGGACAATTAGGAAATACTAAAGAAGCCGTTACTAAAGTGCGCCAAGAAATGGAAAATTCTATCCAAGCAAATAAAGGCATTGAACGTTTGGGCGTACTAGCTGACCAAACCAAAAAGGCTTGGATAAAACAAAATCAAGAACAAGTGGGCAAAATCTTTGATGAAGCACAAACGATTTTATCATCATTGGGCCTGTCTACTGACAGAATAGATCAGCTTAACCAAATTGCACATCAAAAAGGATGTCTAGGATTTAAACTTTCCGGTGGAGGTCTAGGCGGAATTGTTATTGCTTTGTGTCCTAATTCAGAAACTGCCGAAAAAATTGCGCAAGCAAGCAAGGATTTGATTGATCACTATTGGGTTGAGGAAATTTAGATTATGAAAAAAACTGCCCGTGCACATACAAATATTGCACTTATCAAATATTGGGGCAAAAAGAACGCGAAATTGCGTTTGCCTCTTATGTCTAGTCTATCAATGACACTAGATGCTTTTTATTCAGAAACCAGTCTTGAGACCGGTCAGCAAAACGAATTTTATTTAAACAATCAAAAACAATCTGATCAGTCGGCTCAAAGAGTGTTCAAGTATCTTCACAAACTTCAAGATCGTTTTGGGCTGCCTTATGATGTGCTAAAAGTTTCATCTATTAACCATGTTCCTACTGCCGCTGGATTAGCCTCTTCTAGTTCTGCTTTTGCGGCTCTAGCTGCTAGTTTTTGCGCATATTATGACTTAGATGTTGATCGCAAAATGTTATCTCGCCTCGCCCGAATAGGTTCAGGTTCGGCAAGTCGGTCAATCTACGGTGGCTTTGCGATTTGGCAAAAAGGTCATGATGACAAAAGTTCTTATGCATATCCTTTAGACGAACAGCCAGCGATGGATCTGCATCTTCTAGCGGTTGAGCTTGATCAAAAACCTAAAAAATTATCTTCTACTAAAGGCATGCAAGCCGCACAGAATTCACCCTTTTTTCAGCCATGGCTTGCCCGTAATGATGCAGAATTAAATGATATGATCGCTGCTATTAAAAATAACGATTTTACTAAATTAGGTTCGCTGGCAGAATTAAATGCGAATGAAATGCATGCCATTAATTTGACTGCTCAACCAGAATTTACTTATTTTGAACCTAACACGATCAAAGCAATTAAATTAGTTGAAGAATTGCGCCAGCAAGGGATTGAATGCTACTACACAATCGATGCGGGACCAAATGTTAAAATTCTTACACCTTTAAAAAATATAAAAGAAATAAAAAAACTCTTTTTGTCGGAATTTAGTAATGTTAAGATAATTAATGCAAGTTTTGGTCCAGGAGTTTCAATTTTAGATTGAGCTGCCTGAGATTAGATAAAAATAGATTAGAGGATTAACTTCTTTGATAACAGAAAAAGCACCTGGAAAATTGTATATAGCTGGTGAATATGCCGTATTGGAACAAGACTGCCCTGCTCTTTTAGTAGCTGTCAATCAATTTGTACGTGTAAGCATTTCTAAAAGTAAAACAGGTACCGGTTTAATTCACTCTAAACAGTATTCTCAAGATTCAATTCATTGGATTCGTCAAGGCTCGAGAATGGTCATTGACAATCGAGACAATCCTTTTGAATACATCTTATCTGCAATTTCCTTTACTGAGCGTTATTGTCTAGAGCAAAATATCAAGATGAATGTTTATGACCTACACGTTAATTCCGATCTTGATTCTGCAGATGGTAAGAAGTATGGCTTAGGTTCAAGTGCAGCCCTTACGGTTGCCACTGTGAAATCTATTTTGCGTTTCTATGGCGTTAAACTTAATAATGAACTGGTTTACAAACTATCAGCTATTTCCCACTACTCTGTTCAAGGCAACGGCTCTGCCGGTGACATTGCTGCTAGTGTTTATGGTGGCTGGGTAGCTTACCAAACTTTTGATAAAAAGTGGCTGAAGAATGAATTAGCCCATAAATCTTTATCTAAAGTGGTAAAAGAAGCTTGGCCAGGACTTAAAATTGAGCTCTTAACCCCTCCTGAAGGGATGAAATTGATGATTGGCTGGAGTCAGAAGCCAGCTTCGACATCACGTTTAGTTGATGAAACCAATGCAAGAAAAATGGATGCCCCTGCTGAATATAAAAAGTTTTTGCAAGCCTCAAGAGAATGTGTTTTGAAAATGGTTCAAGGCTTTGAAGAAAACAATATTGATTTAATCAAGCAGCAAATTCGGGTTAATCGTGCAATTTTGCAGCACTTCGCACACGTTAACCATATTGCAATTGAAATTCCTAGATTGACGAAATTGATTAATATTGCAGAAAAATATGGTGGTGCGGCTAAGACTTCAGGCGCAGGCAATGGCGATTGCGGTATTGTTATCACCGATAAAGGCAGCGACGTTGATGCCTTAGAAAATAATTGGCGCAAGAATGGCATTTTGCCATTGAATTTCCATGTTCACAACATTATTCTTTCTCATTAATTGAGGTTAATATGTCAAAAAGATCCGAAAGAAAAGAAGAACATCTGGCATTGGCCCAGATGTTTTTTAATAAACAAAAAGAAAATAGTTTTGATCAAATGCACCTGCTTCGTCCAACTTTACCAGAAAGCAAAGTTGATCAAGCTTCAATTAGAACCAGTTTCTTGGGCAAAGAAGTTTCTGCCCCCTTTTTCATTGAAGCAATGACAGGTGGTTCTGAGAAATCCAAAAAAATAAATCGGCAATTAGGCAGCGTTGCTGCCAAAGAAAATATTGCTTTGGCTCTAGGGTCAGCCAGTATCTTGGTTAAAGAAAATGAGCAATTGTCCAGCTTTACGGTTGCACGTGAGCAGGATCCAGATGGTCTTTTATTTGCCAATGTCAATCCCCTCACCCCAGCATGGGACGCTGCGAAAATCGTTCAAGAATTGCAAGCTGACGCTCTGCAGATTCATTTGAATGTAGTCCAGGAAGCAGCAATGCCTGAAGGCGAACGCGACTTTTGCTGGCTAAATAATATGCTTGAAATTAGACAAGCAGTTACCGTTCCAATTATCATTAAGGAGGTTGGGTTTGGCTTTGATCAAGCTTCCTTGAAAAAATTAAAAGATGCTGGTTTTGATCTTTTCGATATTGGCGGAATGGGTGGTACAAATTTTGCCCAAATCGAAAATAGCCGTAATCAATACAATCTGTCCTATTTGTCATCTTTAGGATTGCCAACCGTTATTACCAGCTTAATTGCGGAAAAAATGCAATTGGACTTTTTTGTTTCTGGCGGTGTACGCAATCCTCTGGATGTTTTAAAGGGACTTGCTTTAGGAGGAAAATTAGTTGGCATTGCCAATACCTTTTTGCAACAGTTAATGCAGCATGATACAGAAGGCTTAATTGAAGAAATACAAGAATGGAAAAAGGAATTAGCCATCTTGCTAGCGGTATTTGGCAAAAATGATGTAAATTCCTTGTCTTCCCTCAAACGCTATTATGATTTACCTTTAAAAAATCAAATTGATCAAATAATTTAACATAAAATTCGATATTACAAAAAGAGTGCTATTGACTAGCACTCTTTTAATTTTGCAATAACTTCAAAATTTCTTTTTGAACTGCGCTCTCATTATTTGAACCAATAATTTGATCAGAAGCTCTTTTTGCTTCAGGCAAAGCATATCTAGTAACGTAGCTATGACCAACGTATTCAAGCATCCCTACATCATTGCCACTGTCACCAAAAGCAATCATCTCATTTGGCTTTATTCCTAATCGCTGCGCTAAATACTCTAACCCTTTTGCCTTATTCATGCCTTTTTGTTGCATATCAATTGAATCTGCAGTTCCAGAAACAATCGTAAGTTCAGGATATTTTTTACCAATTTAGCCAATAATTCAGGCATCACATCTACTGGAACAGTTAAAGAAATTTTGAAAATCTTATCTTTGATTTCGGATAAAGATTTTACAACGGTCAATTTTTCAAAATATTTCTTCATTTCGTTGTAATATTTTGTACCATCCTGCTCACGAATATATGCACTCGCTAAGCCAGCTACAACAACAGGATAAGAATAACTGCTAGCTATTTTGAACATTTTCTGACTTCTTGATCGCTCAATGATTCAACATGCAGAACTTGTCTGCCTTTAGCTACTAATGCTCCATTTTCAGCAACATAATACAAGTCATCAGCAGTCTTAGGAAATCGTGTTCGCAAATTTTCGAATTGATTGCCACTAGCAATGACAAATTTAACATCTCTTTCTTGCATTAAAGTCAATTCTTTTTGATATAGTTCACGATCATAATCCTGATGATCATTAAGCCATGTTCCATCCATGTCGGTTGCAATTAGTTTAATCATCTTATTCACCTTTCATTGTTCTTAAGCCTTTAGGATAAAAATTCTTTAGCACGCCATTTCCCGTGATTTTACCAAAACTAAAAATAAAGTCATGATAGGCAACTAATACGAAGCCACGCAATTCTGACTTTACGCGTAGTGTCTCACCATGCAAATATTTCCGGTATTCTTCATTGCTTTGCAGTTCGACAACCTGTGTTTGGTCAACTTGTGCCAATACTTCAGCTAGCTGATGACCCGGCTCAAACCGTTTCTTTTTCAGTAAACCTAATTCAACGCCATTATTGATAACCTTGAGCCCTTTAGTACTCTGCTTATAAGCTGGAATGAACACATGATCATGACTGACGAGAGCCTTCAATGGCCAATCAGTTAAAAAGTCTGGCAGGTTGAAATTGCTGAGGACCTTTTCAACCCAGTCGCGTTCATCTTTGTTTAAAAGAGCGGAACGTTTTTTCTTCTTCTTTTTCTTTTCTTTTTTTGAATCAATTGGTGAACTCTCACCAGGCATACGCAAAACTGCAGCAAACTGTCCTTCACCTAGGTCATCTTGTGGCCAAAACCGAAGAGTACGATCGAGCTCCGGTAAATTGTCATCAACAAATCTGGCTTGTCCGTGACTTATTTTTTCTGATTCAACCTGCGTTGGTTCAATCGTCATTTGAAAGGTCTTTACTAACCAAGCAACGATTTCTTCATCTTCTTCAGGTGAAAAAGTACAAGTTGAATAAACTAGTTTACCTCCTGGTCTAAGCATTTTAACCGCTTCGGTCAGAATTTCTTGTTGTCTTTTTCGGCAAGTTAAAACATAGTCAGGTGACCAATAAGAAACTGCATCTGGATTTTTACGAAACATCCCCTCCCCGCTGCATGGTGCATCCACTAAAATAACGTCAAAAAATTCAGGAAAAACTTTAGCCAAAGCAAAAGAATCATCATTTGTGATTAAGGCATTGCTAATGCCCCAACGTTCAAGATTTTCACGTAATGCTTTTACTCTAACGCTGGAGATTTCATTTGCGACCAATAAACCGGAATTTTGCAATGCTTCACCTAATGCCGTTGTTTTCCCGCCAGGTGCAGCACACAAATCCAAGACTTTTTGTCCCAGCTCGATTTGTGCTAAATAAGCAGGAAACATTGCTGCTGGATCCTGAGAATAAACTGTCCCACTCACCCATTCGGGGTCTTCACCTTTGACTTCACCATAATAAGCATTGGGAATAAAAGGAACTGCCTGTGCATTTGAATAAGAAACTTTTTGATGAGCTTTCAATGAATTAATTCGGTAAGCCTTCTTCGTTTCTTGATTCATACTTTCAAAGAGAGCAGCTGCCTTTTCTTTTCCTAGCAGTTTTTGATATTTTTCAATAAATGAATCAGGTAAGTTAAGCACGACGATGCTCCTTCCAATGCAAGAATAACCCAGTGAATACATATGCAAAAATTGCAGCCAGCCAATTTAAGAACAAAAGTAGAATCAAGTGATTTACTTTGCTAAAGAAGCCTAAATATCGAAGCAGAATATAGGCAACAATTGCTAGCAAACTTTCAATTAAAATGAGCCGCAGTTCGCGATTAACCAGCCAGTTTTTATACAGACTGCCTTTCAAATGTGTTAGTTTTACCTGCTTGTGCTGCATTAATGCAATTAACAAATTGGCACCCATTGCCACCAGCCATAGCAAAATAATCAAAATGATTTCTCTGATAACTGAGAAGCGATATAATTGGTGCTTTTTAACAAAAGTGGGCATTGTAATTTTTCCATTATACTGTTTAGCAATCTTTTTAACAGCCGATAAATGCGTTGCATCAATGACAATACGATAATTCTTTAAGTTTGCATTAGCTGTTGGCTGATTAACGCCAGTTGTCAAATAATATTGCGTTTGCTGACTTTGATGATAATTCTTAAACTCGCCAATTACTGAATAATAGCGTTTATGATAGAGAATATAGCGATTACCTTGTCGCTCAATCACATTTTTCTTGGTATCTGGACCCAAAACTGCAAAAGGGACTTGACCTTCAAAGTCATCAGCCTGAAAGTAGCATCCACTTTGCGTTGGTAAAGACCGCAAAGAATGATTTGACCAAACCAAAATTTGCTGCTTATCAATTCGATTATCCAAATGAAGTTGAATATGCTCTTTAGGATATTTCTTTTTGAGGTACTTTAGAAAAGCGCTTATTTTTTCATTTTTGTTCGTGTAAAAATAGCGCGTATTATTATCCATCCCGTGAGCTTCAAGCAACTGATCTGCTTCACGAGATTGAACATTGGACAACATAAAGCCTGCTCCCAAAAAGGTTAGAAAAACGATTAAAATAAATGATATTTTTTCCCAATTCATATTCTTTTTATCTCGTATATTTTTTCATCAATAAAATCATAGCTGACAAATGAACGATTTATTGTTTTCAAATTCTGATCGTTAATAAAATTCATCTTTTGCCAAAATTCTGGTGAATTAGTTGCTCCATCTTTTTCGCCAATAAAAAGCAAATGAGCATCGCTGCAGTTTTTCCAGGTCTTTACTACCGCTAAATCGCTTTGACCAAAATTAGGCGACCAGGAACAAATAATCACATCTGTTTTGGGATATTTTTTAATTGCGCGGACAGCGTCCAAATCTTCAACCTTTTCAAAAATTTGGCTGCCAGTATTTGAGGTCTTTGCCCATTCCAAATTATCCGTAGCAGTGGTTTTAACACCTACACTGTTTAATGCTTTTGACCAATAAGCATTGCCAGCCATAATTTCCAGTGCCGTTTTGGCGTGCAATTTTTCTTTTATCAAATGGGCAGTTTTCAGATTGGGCAAACTCCATATCCCATATTGCAGCGATAAATATTGCCGCAGTCCATTTAATAAATGGTTGATTATAGTCAATTGCTCGCGTTTTACTTCTCCCACGGAATCTAAAATATTTTCAAATTCATCAGGTTCTAATCCTAATTTTTGAGGAGCCTGAGCCAATATCTTTTTCGCAGAGACAGTGACAATAATTTGATTAACCTCTTCTACCTGTTGGTGAACCGTCGGACTATTTAATTGCCTGTCTAAGTGGTTTAATTTTTCTAAATAATTTGTCATGATCGAATTCCTTAATAATGATTTTACCATTCAATCATATTTAAATCAGTTATAATAGTAAGAGTATATAAAAGGAGAGATTAAATGGCAAAAAATGCTAAAGATCTTAAACAAAATAGCAATGACAATGAAAGCTTAGGACGCTTTGTTCTTGAAATTATTATCATGATGGCTGTTTTGATAGGCATTTATTATCTGATTTTTAGTTTCGTTCTGTCTAATGAAACTGTTTCGGGACCATCAATGCAGCCAACATTTGAAAGTAATGATCGAGTGATCGCGGTTAGACATTTTACATTGAAGCGGAATGATATTGTCATTTTAAAAGCTCCGGACGAAAAAAACGCTTTATATATTAAGCGGATAATTGGCCTCCCCGGAGATATGGTTACCAGCAAAAATGATAAACTCTATATTAATGGTAAACAGGTTTCTGAAGCATATTTAAATAATAGTCTAAAGAAAGCCGCTAATAAGAATGGCACGCTTTATACAAATAACTTTACTTTGAAAAAACGAGTTCCTAAAAACTGCTATTTTGTCATGGGTGATCATCGAAATGTTTCTAAAGATTCACGCTATTTTGGCTTTGTAAAGCGCAGTGCAATCGTTGGCGAAGTTAAACTGAGATATTGGCCACTTAATCAGTTGAAAATTTTCTAAAAACATTATTCAATGTGATCTTTCACTTTATGTTAAAATTGAACTGTAAGGAGAATCATTATGAACGAACAAGAAGAATTATCTGATGCAATTATTGATTACCAAGTTAAGCATCATATAAATGATACTGATTTGGCTTTTGCTAGTCACCTTTCAGTTGAGAAAGTTCACGCAATGAAGACCGGCGATGGCGAATTTACCGATGAAGAAGTCAACCAGTTATATGATTACATGTCAGCTAATGCTTAAGTAAAAAAAGTTCCCAAGGCAAATGCCTTGGGAATTTTTTTGTCTATTTTTGTCCTTCTTCTTTTAATTCTTTCTCTTCTGCATCAAAGCCAGAGTGATGAATTTTTACTTTACGATCACCAATATAAATTTCAATACAGGTCCATAACAGCAATGCAGCGATCACAACAATTACAATGTAAGCAATAATCGTTGACACTTCTTTGGAAGCAAATTTAAAACTGACAAATTGACTTGGTAAATTGTATAAATTTAAGAAAGTTAAAACTAGTGCACAAGCCCAACCAAGATAATGCCATAAGGGCTTATTTTTAAACTCGCCCATTTCAGCTTTATTATTAGTCATTATCAGCAGTGGTAAAACTGAGAATGGCAACGCGAAGGCTAAGAAAACCTGTGAATTTTCCATCAGCATATTTAATGCAAAGTGTTGTTGCGTTACGGAATCATTCACTGTAAATGAAACACATAGGAGCACCGGAATAACTGATAACAGACGGGTGACTAATCTTCTTGCCCAGAGTGGCATTTTTAAGTGAATATAGCCTTCCATAATGACCTGCCCTGCAAGTGTACCGGTGATAGTTGAATTCTGTCCAGAAGCCAAGAGAGCAACGGCAAACAGCGTCGAAAGGATACCAGTTCGTGCAACATGAACCAGCAACGGATCGCTCAGCATTTTGGCATTGTCCAAAGCCTGATAAAGACCAAAAAATGAAGAATCGCGAACAGCTCCACTCTTGAAGACAGCAGCTCCCATAATGAGAAGTAAGGCATTTACTAAAAAAGCCAAAGATAATTGGATATTTGAATCCAGAGCTGTATATTTTACGGCATCGCGAATGAGCTGCAAATTATGGTGATCAATTTTTCTCGTCTGTGAAATCGCAGAGTGAAGATACAGATTATGCGGCATAACGGTTGCACCAATAATCCCTAGCGTTCCAGTTAAGGGCGAAATACCGCCGACTACGGGATGCGTTTGAATAATTTTTGCGCTTGGAAATAAACCGACAAATGCCTTGCTCCAATCAGGATTGGACAGCAAAACCTCATATACAAAAACGAGCAAAATAACCAAGATCAAACAGGAAACAACTGCTTCGATTTTTCTAAAGCCAATTCTAGCTAATAGCAGCAACAATAAGACATCAAGTACCGTAATAAAAACAGCCGGTACCAAAGGAATATCAAATAAAAGATTTAGCGCAATCGCGGCACCAATAACTTCAGCAATGTCAGTTGCCATAATTGCCAATTCAGTCATTAGCCATAAGACGATGCCGAGAGCTTTTCCTGTACGCAGTCGAATTGCCTGTGCCAAATCCATTTGCGTAACGATTCCTAATTTGGCAGCCATGTATTGAAGAAGCATGGCCATCAAACTTGAAATTAGAATCGTCGACATTAGAATATATTGAAAACTTTGACCGCCGGTAATTGAAGTTGCCCAATTACCCGGATCCATATAGCCAACAGCCACAAGTGCACCAGGGCCGGTATAGGCCCACAGCATGCGCCAAAAGGTACGCTTTTTGGGAATTTCAATAGTGCCATTAATTTCTGACAGTGATTTTCCATTCGCATATCTAATTAAATAATGTTTTCCTTTTTGCTTCGTTAATAAGACCTTCCTAGAACAAATGAATGTTTCTGTATTCTATTGTAGACTTTTCATATAAAAAAGATCATTCTCTTTGTGAAAAGAAAATGATCTATCCGTTAATTATTGTTAGCTTTAGACTCAACATATTTGTTATAAAGCCAGAGATCAAGAGCTCCTAAAACAATTGCAGCAAAAAGCATGATGACAAATGGATATATAAATTGAATCACGTTTAAATAAATAGTATTAGCCTCAGTCATTTGACTTGGGACTGCCATAAAACGTCTTTCTGCTCTTTCCCAATATGCATTAATTACACCATTAATTAAATTTGCTAAGTATACTCCGGCGACAACTATAATTACCGTAGATAGCCAGCGAATTAGTTTTTTATTATGTGATGGCAAAACATCAGCGATAGTTTGAGAAGAAAAATTAACGAAAGAAACAAAAGTCATAATTAACACGCCACCAGATTGAGACACATCTCCAATCCTTTTGGGTCACCGCTGTTAATCCAAAAAGCTGTTACGCCCTTCCAAAAATTCTGTGTTGAGAAACTATTGGAAGTGCCAAATGACGTGGCACCATTAAGTAAAGAAAGTACTAAAATTTGTGAAATAGAAATCACGATACAGTTCAAAAGAGTGCTAGTAATATTAGCTAAAAACAATTTGTTATCAGAAATTGGAATTAGCCGCCAAGTTTGACTGAATTGCCATTTTTCATTTTTGAAGATAACCCATCCTAAAAAGACAAGATCAAAGATCATTGTTATTTGAATGACAATGGCGTATGGGATCAGCCAGCCTGTGAAATGCTCATATCCCAGTAGGCTGTATTTGTTATGAGAGACGATAATGAAAAGTGAGTAAAAAATCACAACTAAAGCTTGCACAGACAAAAAGAATTTTACATATCGGTTTCTGCGATGGAACAACTCCGTGCAAGCTTGTTTAAAAGTAGTCATATCTATCCCCCTACTTTTCTAATTATTTTGCTTTGCTTCAACGAATTTATCAATCAAGGCATAGTTGGCAGCACCAAAGATCAGATCAAAAATCAACAATTCAATAGTCTCTGGCATAAAGCTGGATGCAAATGAACTATCTTTGAAGAACCATGGATTGCTGTAAATTTCACCGAACATGTTCATTGCCCAGATCACCAAGTAAACGATGACAATCAATACGATTGCTCTAATGACGAAAACAATAAATTTGTTTGACATCATTGGCAAAAAGTCGACGATGGCGCGACTAGTGAAATGCAAGAATGAAATAATGACATACCAGAAAAGACCCAGCAAAATCATGAATAAAATTAAGACTAAGAAATCACCAATATTAACGTCAGCCCAATGATCAACAACGGCCTCCTGATGCAGAGCATAAGCAATTGCTTTTCTAATTCCATTACTTGAGGCATAAGCAATCAAACAGCCAATTAAACCAACAATTGATTGCATAATAACTAAGTAAATGAAACTACAAAATGAACTCAAAGTGTTGCAGAGATAGATCTTACCATCACTCATTGGCACCAAACGCCAAGTTTGACTGCAGTTAATCTTTTCATTTTTCCAAGCAGTTAAAAGCAAGTAAGCAAAGTCGGCTATGAAACTGTACATCAGAAAAATCACAATATACATTAAAATCCAAGCTGGAAGCCAAGGAATTTTGTTGCCAAACATTTGTGCACTTTTAAAGTTAGGCGTCGTAGTTGCCGTAATAAACAAAGTTACTAAAGCCACTGCAACTTGAATTAAAAATACTATATAGGCTGGCTTGCTCTTTTGTTTAAATAATTCTCTGAATAAAGTCCAAAACTTAGTCATAATTACTCATCCTCGCCTTCGTATAAACCTTCATAGTATTCCTCAATACTCTTATGTTCTTCACGAATCTCATCAGCCGTTTTATGAGCGAAAACGGTATTATTCTTGATTACGACAACTTCATCAAGCAAGGCAGCGATTTGATCTACAAAGTGATCCGAAATTAAAATAGTTGACTGTTCGCTCTTCCAAAGAATAATCGAGTTGATGATTCGCTTACGAGCCATTGGGTCAATCCCTGCGAATGGTTCATCCAAAAGATATAAGTCTGCTTGCCTGGCAAAATTTAAAGCAATAATAAGTTTCTCTCGCATCCCGCGCGATAATTGACTTAACTTCATATCAGGATCCAATTTCATAAATTTGCGCAGTTCATCAAATTCGTTCTCCTCAAAATCATTAAAGATATTAACGTAGAAGTTTACGACATCGCCAATTTTGGTTGATTCTGAGAAACCAGTCAAGCCATCGGTAAATGACAAAAATGACTTTCTTTTTGCCACATCATTAGTGTCTTTTAAGGTAACACTTCCCTTATAATTCTTGGCTACGCCGGCAATAATTCGCATCAAAGTAGTTTTGCCTGCCCCATTTTCTCCGAGCAGGGCCACAATTTTTCCAGGTTTTAAACTTAAATTAACATCTCGCAAAATTAATTTTTGATTCTTTTTATAACTTAAATCCTTAATTGTTAGTAGGTCTTTCATTTTTATCCCCCTCCAAGTATTTACTTAATGCTGGTACTAATTCCTCTTTTTTAAGTCCTAAACGCATCATGTTTTGCACGAATTGTTCTAACTGGCCATCTATCAGTGACTGCTTAGTCTGTTTCAATAAATCCGTATCTTCCGTGACGAAATTTCCTTCACCACGTTTCGTATAAAGAATGCCTTGATCATTCATTTGCTGCAAAGCGCGTTGAACCGTATTAACATTGACAGTCAACTCAACGGCCAGTTTTCGCACTGATGGAATTTTTTCGCCGGCTTTAAGTTTTTCCATTGCAATTTGGCGGTACAAATACTGTTCAATTTGTAAGTAAATTGGGATGTTATCCTTAAATTCCATATTCTCACCTCTTTCTTACTGTATTATATATCTATCACACTATTATAGTACAAAAAATATTTTGTCTTTGCAAGTCCTTAAGCTTAGCCAAATGTTCCACAAGTGTGATTTTTTATAATTCAAAAATAAAAGCCACCAGCAAACACTGCTATTAAAGTATTTGTTGGTGGTTTATTTTACTATTACAATTTCAGTGCATAACTTTTAAGCAAACTCAAATCAGCTGTTTTAGCCTGACATAATAGTCTTTTCAGCTGACAAGCAATATTGCTTGCAAAAGCTGCTTTTTCACTAAAAATGTTTCATTATTTTGCACGTTCAGCATTTAATTCAGCCATTTTCAGCATAACATCAACTGTCTTGTACATTGACTCCAAGACAGTGTATTCATATCGACCATGCATGTTTTCTTCACCTGCAAAAATATTTGGACATGTCAGACCCATATAAGTTAACTGTGAACCATCTGTACCGCCACGTACTGGATCTTCGTTAATTTCCAATCCTTCAGCCTTGTATGCATCACGAGCCAAATCTACGATATCCATATGTTTTTTCAACTCATCGGCCATATTGTAATACTGATCATTCATCTTTAGCTTGATGCGTTCTGTGCCAAATTCATCGTTCATCTTTTTAACGATTTCTTTGACCAAATTCTTGCGCTTTTCAAGGCCTTCACGTTCAAAGTCACGGATGATGTAATCCATATGCGCATTATCAACAGTGCCCTTTAAATCTAATAAGTGATAAAAGCCTTCTCTGCCTTCGGTGTTTTCAGGACGATCATGTTCAGGAAGCTGGTTATGAAAATCAATTGCTACTTGAACCGCATTGATCATCTGGCCCTTAGCTACAGCTGGGTGAACGTTAACGCCTTGAATATCCAAACTAAATTGTGCAGCTGAGAATGTGCCCCAATCAAGTTTGCCCGGTGCTTCACCATCGACCGTGAAAGCAAAATCAGCACCAAAGTCCTTTACATCAAAATGTTCTGCTCCAGTACCGATTTCTTCATCCGGTGTGAAGGCCAAACGAATCTTACCGTGTTTAATTTCAGGATGTTTCATTAAATATTCGGCGAAGGTCATTAATTCAGAAATTCCACATTTGTCATCCCCACCAAGCAAAGTATCACCTGAAGCAGTAATAATTGTTTGTCCTTTGTATTTCTTCAAATTTGGAAAGACTTCTGGATCAAGGTAAAATTCAGAATCGCCTAATTGAATTTTGCTTTCGCCATCATAGTTTTCATGAATCTGTGGTTTGACATTTTCTGATTCAAAATCAGCAGTATCACAGTGTGCTAAAAATCCCATAACAGGCACATCATAATCAACATTTGATGGGATTTCTGCAATCACGCAGCCAGCCTTCTGGTTGTAATGAATATCGCTTAAACCTAATTTTTCAAGGTCTTTCATCACAACATTCTTTTGAAAGTTCTCTTCTCTTTCAGTTGATGGAAAACGATCAGCATGTTCGTCAGAGCGTGAATTGACCTTAACATATTTTAAAAATCTTGGCAGCAAGTTTGGATATTCCATAATTATCTCCTTTTAAAATAAATCTTCAAACGGGTTGGTTGATACTTCAGAAAGTTCAACGCCAACCTGCCAGTTGTTCTCTTGATTCCACTTTTTCAAACGATCATAGACCTTGTATTTAAACAGTTTTTCGGTGTAATGTCCTGGGTCTACTACGGTTAAACCAGAAGAGATCATATCGTGACCAACGTGGTAATAAACATCCCCGGTAATAAAGGCATCTAAGCCTTCATCAACAGCACGGTGCCAAAATTTGCCGCCATCACCACAAATAAAGGCTACTGTTTTCACCTTTTTATCATCACTAGCAGTAATGAGCCGAGCCATTTTGATATTCATTTTTTCCTTTACATAATAAGCAAATTCCTTAGCTGTCATTTCTTTAGGGAGTTCACCTTTACGTCCAATTGCGATTCCGTCTTCATCAGGCGCAAATGGTTCGATATTTTTTAAACCGAGTTCTTCAGCTTGCCAATCGGCAGATCCGTCTTGCGCCTTATCGGAGTTGGTATGAATTGAATAAACGGTAATACCGTTCTTGATAATATTGCCATACATTGCATTCTGAGGGTCTGCAAAATCCAAATTTCTTGCTGGCCTAAACATTACTGGATGGTGACTGACGATAAAATCAACGCCTTTATCAGCTGCTTCTTCAACCACTTGTGGCCGGACATCTAAAGTAGTCATAACTTTGGTTACAGGAGCCTCCATTGATCCAATCTGCATTCCGACGGGATCACCCTGACTAGCTATCTCTTCGGGAAAATCTTGACGTAAGCGGGCAACGATATCTTTAACTTTAGTCATCTAATTCCTCCTTAATTAACTCAGTTAAATGATTAATATGATTAATTCGTTCAACATTTTTGTTTTTAGCTTTATTTAAACTGACCAGCAGTTGCTGATAATATGATAATTGTCTTTGCCATTTTTGCTTAAAAATTGGTTCTTTCGCCTTTAAAATCAATGGACCAAATAATAATTCTTTTTCGGTTAATGGCACAATTTGATTAATTTTTTTTGCTTTAATCAATTCATAAGTATGACCAGCTTCCGCTATTAGCCGTTCTTGGACAATTTGATAGCCGTGAATCATAACCCAGCCTCTGACTTCAGGTTCACCAATATTAGCTTCAAGAACCAATGTTGGAAACTTCAAATTGCGCAACCAAGCAGTATTTAATATCTCCGTCATGAGTTTGCCACCCATCCCGGCAATTACCACTGTATCAATTTGATCAGCTGCTGAAACAGTATCCAACCCATTACCCAGCCTAGTTTCAATCTGATTTTCAAAACCGGCTTTCCTAATATCCTCTTGGGCATTTTTTATTGGTCCTTGTCCAATGTCACTGGCAATGGCATAGTTAATTTTTCCAGTTTTAACTAATTCAATTGGTAAATAAGCATGATCCGTCCCAATATCAGCCACTCGGCTTCCAGGATCAACCATGTTCGCTAAGCTTTTTAGACGTAAATTCATAATTCCTCTAATTTAATTAATTTTTATTTGTTTTATGCAAATTATATCATTTTCACGGCCTCACTTTTAATAAGAAAAATAAGAATAATGCTAAAATTTGCCAAGCGCTTTTGTTACAATTAATTCAGAAAGCTGGTAATTATGAGTAGAACAGAACCTGTTACTTTAACCAACATGTGTATGGTTAAAAATAAAGACAAAATATTAGTTTTAGATCGCAATGATCCCGTGTGGCCAGGCCTCACCTTTCCTGGCGGTCATGTTGAAAGCCATGAATCTTTTCATGATTCTGTCGTCCGAGAATTAAAAGAAGAAACGGGTTTAACAATTAAAAATCCAAAAATGGTTGGCGTAAAGCAATTCTACGATCATGACGATCACCGTTATTTAGTATTCTTCTATATTTGTGATCAATTTTCAGGGACAGTAAAAGCTTCTAATGAAGGAAGCTTAAAATGGATGACAAAGCAAGAATTGATGCAACACAAATTAGCTTATAATTTTGATCGTGATTTGCCTGTTTACTTCGATTCTGAAATCAGTGAACACATTCTTGACGGAAAACGAGATGAATTGTTCTAATGGAAAAGATCTCGCGCATCTTGCTAGCAATTGGAATTATTGCAATCGTTATTTTTGCTGCGCAGCCCCTGTGGCGGTCAAATAGTTTCTTTAATCCGGTCCATCATACTAGCCAAGTTAAGAAAAAAAGTGTAACCAAGAAAAAGAAAAAATATGTCCCAACCTGGGGTTATCCCTTTAAACGTTTATATGAAAAGAAAATCAAATTTAAGAGCGGACAAAAATATGGTGAAACCGATGTCTTAAGACGAACAAGTCCAAAAAGCTATTTTCATGATGGTTATGATTTTGGTTTTTCTGAAGTAGGACATAAGGCTGTTCTTGCGGTACATGCGGGTACTGTTCACCGCGTTCATTATCGCGCAGGGATGGGACTTTACGTTTGGATCATCAGTAAAGATGGATATGTAGAAATTTATCAGGAAGGTTTCTTAAATAACTACGATATTTACGTCAAAAAAGGTCAGCATGTTAAATTAGGACAAAAAATCGGCAAACTTACCGGATCGCATATTCACTTAGGAATTACTAAGACTGATAAACATTACATTGATAAACATGGAGATCCATGTGGCAATTGGTGGAAAAATAATGGCACTTGGCTAAATCCAATGAAGATTATTAACGATGATTTAGCTAAAGCGGGCAAACATTATCAATAAGAAAAGCATCATAGCTATGCCTTAACTGAAATGAGACCTAAAAGT